>JAUNUE010000094.1 GCA_030538335.1 Allobrachymonas sp.
CGCTCTTTGCCGAAAAAGGTGTTGCTGGTGTTGAATACAGTTTCGAGGTCGGCATCGCCAAAACCGTAAAACGCCAGCTCCAGTTCGGGAATGTCCTGGCGTTCGGTGCGTTTGAGGGGATCCAGGTCGGCCCAGCGGTTGCCCGAGTTGCGGTAGGCCGCAATCAGTTGCTGCACCGCCGTGCGCTTGCGGCCAATGTCGGCGTCGGGGTTGGCGTACAGCACCTGCGTATGCCCCAACTTGGCGCGTTCGGCAAAGGCGCTGATGACGGGCTGGTGGGGCACATCCTTGCTGTTGCTGCCGTCTTGTGCCGGCAGGTGTTGCAGGTTGTCGAAATATTCGCGCCAGGTTTCGGGCACGCTGCCCGGGTTGGCAAGGTAGCTTTCGTACATCTCCTCCACATACGGGGCGTTGCCGCCAAACAGGTAGGTGTTGGAGCGGTAGGTACGGTACACCGCTGATTCGCTCATGGCATGCTCACTTCCGCGCCCCTGCAGGGCGCTTTGGCTGGTTGAAAGACCCTCCGCCTGCCGGCTGCACCAACGCGGCGGATTGCACCAAGTCGCCGTTACTCAAAATGCAGAACTGCGCGCATCATCAGAAAATACGGGCGACTTGCAGCGATTGTGCCACCAGATGGTGGGCGCGGGGCGTGCGGGTCAATCTCCCTTGCTGGCCAAGGGCATATCTGCGTGAATTGCTCAAGGCGTAAGGCAGACGGCGCCGCTTCTGGGAGGCGGCGCAAGCAGCGAAACCTATTCGGCGGCGGGCGCTTGTGCAGATGCGCTGGGCGCGCTGCTGGCTGATGCCGCCGGGCTTGTTGCAGAAGCCGGAGGCGCGAGAGGCTGGCGCAGTACCTCGGCCTGTGCCTCGGACAAAGGCTTCCATTGCAGGCGTGCCATGGCGTCCAGACGGTCCAGACTGATGGCGGTGCCGGGTGTCGCCAGCAGTGCGATCTGCTTTAGCAACGCCATGTTCTGCAAGCCGATGCTTCCATCCAGATTCTCGATATGCAGATATTCGATGCGGGAGGATGCGATGGAGACTCTGCCGGAGGCCAGTTTTTCAAGCGGGTGGGCAGACGCCTCCGCCCGCCGGGAGTCGGCATCAACTTTGGCGTAAGCCAGTTCCGCAAGCCGGGCTTCATCAGGCGAGCGCATGCTGGCATGGCTGTAGACATGCAACTGGCCTATTTCGGCATGGGCCACCTGCACATGGCCCTGGGTGCGGATGGTGAGTGCGGGCATGGCTTGCGCACTGCTGATCAACAGGTCGCCGTCGTGGCGTACCACCAGTTGCGCCAGATGCAGCGGCACGTTCAATTGCTTGATGCGCCAGGAGGCGTAGCGTTCGTTGCGGCCAGCAGGGGGATCAGGCAGGCTGGGCCGCAGCACCAGCCGGTCGCCTTCGCGCACCAACAGCGTGTGGGCATCGGTGGGTGTGCTCTGGCCGTGTACTTCCACCGTGATGGCGTCCTGGTCGGTAAACGCGATATGCAGGGTGTTGGTCCAGATGCGGGCGGGATCTGCGTCGATCTGCAGGGCGGTAATGCCTTGCAACTCGCGATATGCAAGTGTGCCGGTCTGAAAGCGCCCCCCTTCAGGCCAGGTGCGGGTCAACAGCAGGCTCAACCAGAACACAGCCAGCGTGAACAGGAACAGAAGCCGGGTTTTGCGCTGCTTCATGCCAGATCCCTTTCGCGCAGCGCGAGCAGGGCGCACAGCCACAGCAAGGCTGGCACGCCCAGCCAGAACAAGGCATTGACCAGCCACCACAGCAAGGAGGGGGCAGAAGCCTCACCCGACAGCACCAGCCACCAGGCCAGATGCTCCAGATGAAAACCCAGGGTGGAACTGAGCAGCACCGTGAGCAGGAACACAACAAAGCACACCACCGCCGTTTTAAGCCCTGCCAGTTTGCGGAAGTAAATGCTGCCCAGCACGGCAAAACCGCTCAGACCCGCCAATACCAGCAGCCAGGCCCATTGGCTGGCGGGCGCCTGCAGGCTGGAGTCCTGGTAAGTGGCAAAAGGGACGAACAGGGCATAGTCCCGCGGCTCTGGCAGGGCAGAATGGGTGATGCCCTCGGGCAGCAGCTCGGTAGCACGGGCCAAGTCCCATTGGTAGCCGACTGCACCAGCAGCAGCGTTGACCAGTGTGATGCACAGCGTATAGGCAAGCGGGTAGGCCACGAGTACGGTCAAAGCCGCCAGCAGCCATTTCTCGCAGGTAGATGCCGGGCGCGTGAGCAGCAGCAAGGCGGATTCGGGTCGGCGCAAGGCCGCAAAGTACTGGCTGGCAAATACCATGCCCGAAACCAGCAGGCCGAGCCAGAAGAAAAAAGCCTGCGTCCCGGTTTGCCCGGCGCGGCCATGTTCCATCGCCAGCATGATCAGCATCAACAGGGCCTGCGTGGCAAACACCACAAGCAGAAACAGACCGTAGGCGCGGCGTTGCTCGGCCCATTGCGCCCGCAACAGGCGCAGGAAGCGCGAGGGTGCAAAACAGGTGGCGGGTTTCATGGTGTGGCCTTTGCCGTTGCGGCCGCTGGCAGGGCTGCGAGTACGGCATCCTTGTTGGTACTCAGCGCCTTGTACAGCAGTTCGAGTTGTACCGGGCTGGGGGTCTGCTCGCCGCCGCGTGGCGCGACCCAGGCGGTTTGCTGGCCAATGGCCTCCTGGTACAGCACATCTTCAGGCACGGCCATCGTGTTTTCGGCCACGCCCATGCGCAGGTACTGGGCCAGCGCCGCCATGGGGCTGGACAGCACCAGCCGACCCGCATCGATGAACCAGATGTGCTGCAGGATGCTTTCCAGATCGTGCGCCTGGTGCGTGCTGATCAGCACGGTGCGCTGCGCCTGCTCGGGCCGCGCCATGAGCTTGCGGAACTGGGTGCGGCTGACAATGTCGAGTCCGTTGGTCGGCTCGTCCATCAGCAGCACCGGCGTTTGCGTGGCGAGTGCAAAGGCAATGGCGGCTTTCTTTTTCTGGCCCAGGCTCATCGCGCCAAACGCCTGTGTGGTCGGCACATCCAGTTCCTGCAGGTAGGTGTCAAACAGGGCGGTATCAAAGCGCGGATAAAACGCCGCGTGCGTGTGGCGCAGGGCGGCAGGCGTGAGGTTGGGCAGGTGGAATTCTTCGGGCAGGATGTACACCTGTTCCAGAAACTCTGCCGCGCGTTGGCGTGGCACGTAGCCCCGCACCGCCACCCGGCCCCCATCGGGCGTGAGCAGGCCGCACAGGATTTTCAGCAGCGTGGACTTGCCACTGCCGTTGCGGCCAAACAGGCCGTAGATGCCGGGTTGTTGCACATTTGCGCTGAACTGCGTGAACAGCGGTTGCTTGCCGTAGCCAAACGCCAGGTCGGCTACGGCAATGGTGTGTGCGTCAGGGTCAGAAGCGTGCATCTTGTTTTCAAGGCGCCTTGCGAGCGGTGGCGGCGTAGCTGTTGACCCATTCCACCACCTGGGCTGACAAGGTATCGCTGGCGCGGCCAAAGGCTTCCACCACCTGCGGTACTTCCTTGCCATTGACGGGTTGGCGGATGTCAAAAAAACGCGTCGCCACCACGCGCTTCAGGCCGGGGTCGATCAGCCGCGCATCCAGTTGAACCAGCACTTCCGGCACGCCCCGGCGGTATTCGCTCTGGAAGGTGCGCAGGTCGGTGTCCAACTCCAGATCCACCATCAGCAGCCTTTCGTCGCCGCTCAAACGGACGATGCGCCCATCGGTGCGGAAGGCATCGACCAGCCGGTTGCGCACCAGCACGGGCGGCGGGTCGCTCCATTGCGCGCCTTTGTACACGCTGATCTGCCGGTCTTGCGGCAGCACCACAATGCGGTGGCCCGACAGGCGCACTCCCGTTGCAGGCTTGTTGATGCGCAAGGCCAGCGCCGTAGGCGGGCTGGCAAAGGCGGGGGGTGCGGCATGTTCGGGCAGCAGAAAGGTTTCAATCGGCTCGCCCTTGGGCATGAGCGAGCAGCCGCTCAGCAGAAGGGCCGCAAGCACCGTTGCGCCAAGGCCAACATGTCGCTGGTCGATGCGGGTGGGGTACAGCTTCATGGCGTAAATTCCTTGACGTGCTCGCGGCGCAGCAGGTAGGTGGTGGGTTGGTCTTCAAGCTGGCGGGTGATGGTGCGCACCGAGGCCAGCGTGCTGCGCAGGTCGTTCACCGCAGCGCCCACGTCAGAAAAACCTTCAAGGCTGCGGTCGATGCGGCCGCGGTTCTCGGATACGGATTTTTCCAGGCCCTGCATGGTCTTGTCGATCGACACCAGCGCAGCCTGCGCGCGCAGCAGCGTGTCGCGGCCATCCTTGTCGATCAGGCGCTGGCCGGATCGCATGAGTTGCGTTGTTTCGGTAAACGCCTTGTTGGCCTGGGCCGTGGCTTGGGCCAGTTCCTTCAAGGCTACGCGGATGTCGTCGCGCTGGGAGGACAGCGCCTCGGAGGTTTGCTCCAGGTTTTTGAGCGTATTGCTGAGGTGCGCAATGTTCTGCGCCGACAGCATGGAGCGCCCCTGCAGCAGCAATTCGTTGGCGTTGTACACCATGCCTTCGCTGTCGTTGAAGAGCTTGCTCAACGGCGAAGGCAAGGCCACAATTTCAGGTACCTGCCCGTCTTTTCCCTCTAAAGGAGCGCTGTTGGCGATATTGCCACTGCTCAGGCGAATGACCGAGCCGCCGGTCAGCCCGGTCATGACCAGGCGCGCTTCGGTGTCGGTGCGTACCGGCGCATCGCTGTCGACTTTGACGCGCGCATACACGCGGCGCGGGTCTTCCTCGTCAAGGCTGAGGCCGCTGACTTCGCCGACCTTAATGCCGTTGAACTCCACCGTGCTGCCGCGCGACAGGCCGCTGACGGCCTCCTGGAACACAACGTCGATCGTCTGGAACTGGCTGTCGTGTCCGGCCTTGCCCAGCCAGACGGCAAACGCCAGGGCAGCAGAAATCACCAGGATGGTGAAACCGCCAATCAGGACATGGTTGGCACGGGTCTCCATATGCGGATGCTCCTTCAGCGAGAGCGCGGGCGCGGCGCATGCGGCTGGCTGAGCGATGCGGCGCGGCCCCGCGGGCCATGAAAATAATCGGTGATCCAGGCGTCATCCACCGCAGCCACGTGGGCCAGGGTGTCGTTGACCAGCACCTTCTTTTGCGAAAGCACGGCCACACGGTCGGTAATAGTGTAGAGCGTATCAAGATCGTGCGTGACGAGAAAAACCGTCAATCCCAAGGCGTTACGCAGGGTTACGATCAGTTCGTCAAACGCCGCAGCACTGATGGGGTCAAGGCCCGCAGTAGGTTCGTCGAGGAACAGGATGTCGGGGTCAAGTGCCAGCGCACGCGCCAAGGCTGCGCGCTTGACCATGCCGCCCGACAGGTCGGAGGGGTATTTGTCGGCAGCCTCTTTCGGCAGGCCGGCCAGGGCAATTTTCAGCGCTGCCAGCGGTTGTGCGTCTTCGTGCGTGAACCCGGCGTGTTCCACCAGGGGCAGCGCCACGTTTTCACCCACGGTCAGCGACGAGAACAGCGCGCCCTGCTGAAACAGCACGCCAAAGCGCTGTTCCAGCTTGCGGCGTTCTTCCACCGGCAGGGCGAGCATGTCCTGACCGAACACGCGCACGCTGCCGCCTTCGGGTTTTTTCAGGCCGATGATGGTGCGCAACAGCACCGATTTGCCAGTGCCCGAGCCGCCCACCACGCCGAGAATTTCGCCCCGGCGCACGTCTATGTCGAGACCCTCATGCACCACCTGTTCGCCGAACTGCGTGCGCAGCCCGCGCACTTCGATGATGTTTTCAGGGGCAGGTGCGGCGGCCATTACCACCCCATTTCCATGAAAAACAATGCCGCCAGCGCATCGACCAGAATCACCACAAAAATCGACTGCACCACGGCAGACGTGGTGTGCTCGCCCACTGATTGGGCACTGCCTTCAACCTGAAAGCCTTCCAGGCAGCCGATCACGGCAATCAAAAAAGCAAAGATCGGCGCCTTGCCCATGCCGAGCAGGAAGTGGCGCAGGCCGATATCGTTCTTGACGGTGGAAACAAACAGCATGGGCGAGATGTCAAGCGACCACATGCAGACCAGCATGCCGCCGAGAATGCCCGACATCATGCCGATGAAGGTGAGTATGGGCAGCGCCAGCAGCAAGGCACCTACACGCGGCAGCACCAGCAGTTCCACCGGATCGAGGCCCATCACGCGCATGGCGTCGATCTCTTCGTTGGCGCGCATCGAACCGATCTGGGCGGCAAACGCGCTGGCGGTGCGGCCCGCGACCAGAATGGCCGCCAGCAACACGCCAAATTCGCGCAAGAACGAAAACGCCACCAGATTGACGGTGTAGACGCTCGCGCCAAAATCAACCAGGATGCGCGCGCCAAGAAAGGCCACCACGGCGCCGACCATGGATGTGAGCAGCGCGACGATGGGCACGGCGTTGAAGCCCACGTCTTCGAGGTTGGCGGCCAGCGCCGTGATGCGCCAGCGCGAGGGCTGGAGCAGCGCGTAAAACCCGCGCTCCAGCGTCAGGCCGATAAAGGCTGTAAGACTGACGGCGTGCTGCCAGAACCGTTGCAGCGCGCTGCCCATATGCTCCAGCACCAGTGTGGCGGTGCTGAACTTTCTTTGGGGCGTTGCCGGTTTGGATGGTTTTTCCAGGGCGTCGGCCACTGCCAGCAGCAGGGCCTGGCGTTCCTGCGAAAGGTGGGTTGCTGCACCATCACCCAGCGCCCGCAAGCGCTCAGCGCCCAGCAGCTTGTACAGCAGGTCTGCACCCGCCGTATCGAGCGCGCCCAGTTCCGAGATATCTACCCCGGCAATGGCGTTTGCATCGGCCTGCAGTTGCTGCACCTGCGCCTGCAGCGCCTGGTAATGCGCCAGCGTCCAGTCGCCGCTGGGCAGCTTGACGGTGTATTTGCCTTCGAACTCGCTGAATAAGTCGCGCGGCGATTTGCCCAGAATGTTCACCAGCACATTGAGGCGGCCGCGGTGTGCCATGCCGATCACCACTTCTTCCACGCCTTGGGCGCTGGCGTTTTGAATCAAATAATCCATCGCCACAATCGCGCTCTCGCCGCCTTCGAGCGAGAAGCGCTTTTGGCCGACGTATTTGGTGTGCAGGTAGCGCTCCATGGTTTCGGCGGCGGTG
>JAUNUE010000095.1:0-3282 GCA_030538335.1 Allobrachymonas sp.
GAAATCAACAGCAAAACATTGGCCAAAGGCAAATCTGGCGGCAAGAAGCGTTCCAAAGCCGATCAAGCTGACGATGAAAAAAACCTGAGCAAAGGCAAGGCGGGCAAGGCCGTTGCCACCAAAGCCAAAGGCCGCAGCAACGACAATAACGACCGGCCTGCGCGGGGCAAGAAAGAACAAGGCGGTGCCAAAGACCGCAAGGCCAGCCGTGACGCAGACGACAAGCCGGCCACCAAAGGCAAAGCCGCCAAAGGCAGCAACCCACCCGCTGCCAAAGCTGGCGCAAAAGGCAAGAAGAAATAAGGCAAGGCCTGCGGGCCTGCCCTATTTTGCTTCGCGCACCATCTTCAGCAATTCCTTGACCAGCGCCTGTGCGCCGTCGTAGATCTGGCTGATGCGCGCTTCGAGCATGTAGCAGGGCGTGGTGACGATCCTGTTTTTCGCGTCAACGGCAATCTCGCCGTGATCCGTGTTCTGGTGCTCGGCCCCCATGGCGGTGCAGGCGCTGGCGGTGTCGGCATCGCTGCCGATGGTCAGCCGGGTACCCGGAAGCAGCCGCGCCAGAATCACGGGTGCGATGCACAGCGCGCCGATCGGCTTGCCTGCGGCATGCATGGCCTTGACGGCTTTTTCCACATCAGGTTGCACGGTGCATTGCGCGCCCGCCTTGGCAAAGTCGCTCAGGTTCAGTGCCGCGCCAAATCCGCCGGGCATGACGAGCGCATCGAACTGCGCTGTATCCAACGCCGACAAGGGCTGGATGTTGCCGCGGGCAATGCGGGCTGATTCAACCAGCACATTGCGCGTTTCGTTGGCCTCTTCGCCTTTGAGGTGGTTCATCACCCGCGCTTGCGGTACGTCAGGGGCAAAGCACTGGTACTGCGCGCCTTGCTGGTCAAGGGCCAGCAGGGCGCAGACGGCCTCGTGAATTTCGCTGCCGTCCTGAAAGCCGCAACCTGAAAGGATGACGGCAATTTTTGGGGATGTGGACATGGAAACTCCTCAAAAGTGAAGATGGATCTTGCGGGGCTTGCGCAAGCCATTGTGAACCAGATCGGCCAGCGTAACAGCATCCAGCTCGCGCATCCAGGCTGACAGGGCTTTTTCCAGCGTCTTTTTCAGGCGGCAATGCGGGAGCAATACGCATGCCTGTTGATCAGGATGGAAGCACTCTGCCATGCAGAAATCCTGCTCGGTTGCGCGCACCACTTCGCCCACGGTTACGGTATGGGCCGGGCGCAACAGGCGCAAACCGCCGCCCCTGCCGCGGGTGGTTTCCAGAAAACCCTTGGCTCCCAGCTCCTGCACGATTTTGGTCAGGTGGTTGAGCGGGATGCTGTATTCCTCTGCGATTTCTTTTACCGTGAGAGGCTCTTCCCGCCTGGCATGGGCAGCGCAGTGCATCAGCACGCGCAAGGCGAAATCAGTGCGTTGGGTCAATCGCATGGAAATATTCCAGAAGATGCATGTTGGATGCATTTTATGGCTAAAATATGCATTCGATATGCATGTTTAAATTTGTTGTCACGAAAGGATCCACCATGTCTGATACTGCACCCTTGAAAACTGTGCCTGAAGCAAAAGAGCTTGGTCAATTCTCGTTGGCGGATATCGCCATCCGCTTGCCGGGCTCTACGGCCGTGTTGCACCGCCACCGGCTTGATTTTTGCTGTGGCGGCAAAAAAACGCTGGCCGACGCTGCTGCAGAAAAAAATCTGGATGTGGCGGCCATCCGCGAAGAGCTTGCGGCCCTGCCGCTTGGCGCGGGGTCAGGCCAAAAAGCGCCAACCACTGCAAAAGAACTGATCGACCACATCATTGTGCGCTACCATGAAGTGCACCGCCAGCAATTCCCCGAGTTGATCCGCATGGCCGAGCGCGTGGAAAAAGTGCATGGCGAACGCCCCGATGTGCCCCGTGGCTTGGCCGCGTTGTTGCACAGCATGCAGGCAGAAATGGAAGAGCACATGCAAAAAGAAGAGCAGATGTTGTTTCCCATGATGAAATCGAGCGACGGCACACCCGTTGCCAATGGCCCCATTGCCGCCATGCGCCACGAGCATGATGCACAGGGTTTGCATGTCGACAAGATGGCCGAAATCACCCACAACGAAACGCCACCCGAAGGCGCATGCAACACCTGGCGCGCGCTGTACAGCGGTTTGGCCCAGTTGCGGCATGACATGATGGAGCACATCCACCTGGAAAACAATGTGCTGTTCCCGCAGTTCGAGCCGAAAGAAAAGCGCGCGGCTGCACAGCCAGTCGCCTGATCCGTTTGGCAACCAAGCGTTGCTGCGGCAACGCTTTTTTTGTGCACGCATGGCAACGCCAGCCTCGCTGCAACCCCGCACATATTCATCGAATTGGACTAATATGGCAGTTGACGCCGTTGCCCCGCATGCATGTCAACGGCACCCTTTTCGATTTTCTGGAGCTGCCATGCCAGTCGTCGTCATCGTCAATCCAAAGGGCGGGGTGGGCAAGTCCACCCTGGCCACCAATATCGCGGGCTACTGGGCTTCGCGTGGCCATGCGGTGGCCTTGGGCGATCTGGACCGCCAGCAGTCGAGCCGCAACTGGCTGCAGTTCCGCCCGGCGCATGTGCCAGCTATCATGCCCTGGAACATCGAAGATTCGCACAAGCTGGAGCTTCCCAAAGACGCCACGTATAATGTAGTCGATACGCCTGCGGGCCTGCATGGCAAGGCGCTCAAAGAAGTGCTGAAACTGGCCGACAAATTGCTGCTGCCGCTGCAACCCAGCGTGTTCGACATGCTCGCCACCCGCACGCTGCTGGAGGAACTGGCGGAGTACAAGAAGATCGACCGGCTCGATGTGGCGTTGGTCGGCATGCGCGCCAAAGAGCACACCGTCTCATTGCAGCACCTGCATACGTTTTGCGAAGGCCTGCCGTTTGCCGTACTCGGCACCTTGCGTGATACACAAAACTATGTGCATCTGGCCGCGCAGGGTCTTACGCTGTTTGATGTAACCCCGGGCCGTGTGCAGCGTGATCTGGAGCAGTGGCAGCCGATTTGTGCGTGGTTGGATGCGGCGTAAAGCCGCCGCTTATCGGCTCTCGGGTGCTTATTACCGCTCCACCTGCTCCACATCCCGCACCGCACCCGTATCTGCGCTTGTCGTCATGGCGGCATACGCACGCAGGGCGGCGCTCACCACGCGGTCACGGTTGACGGGCTTCCAGGCGTTTTTGCCTTTTGCTTCCATGGCCGCGCGGCGCTGGGCCAGCGCTTCGTCGCTGATGGCGAGGTTCAGGCT
>JAUNUE010000095.1:3292-7100 GCA_030538335.1 Allobrachymonas sp.
TGGGGATGTCGATTTCGATTGTGTCGCCTTCTTCTACCAAGGCAATGCCGCCGCCCGCAGCCGCTTCGGGCGACATGTGGCCGATTGACAGGCCCGAGGTGCCGCCCGAGAAGCGGCCATCGGTGATCAGGGCGCACTGCATGCCCAGCCCTTTTGATTTGAGGTACGAGGTGGGGTAGAGCATTTCCTGCATGCCGGGGCCGCCTTTGGGGCCTTCGTAGCGGATCACCACGATGTCGCCTGCCACGATGAGGTCGGCGAGGATGGCGCTGACGGCGTCGTCCTGGCTCTCGAACACACGGGCGCGGCCCTTGAATTGCCAGATGCTTTCGTCCACACCCGCGGTCTTGACGACGCAGCCGCGCTTGGCGATGTTGCCGAACAGCACGGCCAGGCCGCCGTCTTGCGTGTAGGCGTGCGCCTGGTCGCGGATGCAGCCTTCTTCGCGGTCGGTATCAAGGCGCGAATAGCTGCGGTTCTGGCTGAAGGCCTCGGTCGTGCGAACGCCGCCAGGGGCAGCCAGAAAACGCAGGTGGGCCGGGCTGCCGGATGCGGTGCGCTGCACGTCCCACATGTTCAGCGCGTCATGCAGGGTTTTGCTGTAGATGGTGGGCAGGTCGGTATGCAGCAAGCCGGCGCGCTCCAGCTCGCCGAGGATGGCCATGACGCCACCTGCGCGGTGTACGTCTTCCATGTGGTAGCGGTTGTCGGCGGGCGCGACCTTGCACAGGCAGGGCACCTTGCGGCTCAGGCGGTCGATGTCGGCCATCTTGAAATCCACCCCGGCCTCGCTGGCGGCGGCCAGCAGGTGCAGGATGGTGTTGGTCGAGCCGCCCATGGCAATGTCCATGCTCATCGCGTTCTCGAACGCGGCTTTGCTGGCGATGGTGCGTGGCAGCACGCTGGTGTCGTCCTTTTCGTAGTAGCGCCGGGTGATGTCGACAATCATGCGCCCGGCTTCGAGGAACAGTTGCTTGCGCAGCGCATGCGTGGCCAGCAAGGTGCCGTTGCCGGGCAGCGACAGGCCCAGCGCCTCGGTCAGGCAGTTCATGGAGTTGGCCGTGAACATGCCGCTGCACGAGCCGCAGGTGGGACAGGCGCTGCGCTCGATGTTGGCAATTTCCTTGTCGCTGACAGCCGCGTCGGCGGCATCGACCATGGCGTCCACCAGATCGAGCATGCGCACGGTTTCGCCGCCGTGGGCGGTGGCGATGATCTTGCCGGCCTCCATCGGGCCGCCCGAGACGAAGATGGCCGGAATGTTCAGGCGCAGCGCAGCCATGAGCATGCCGGGGGTGATCTTGTCGCAGTTGCTGATGCACACCAGCGCATCAGCACAATGGGCGTTGGCCATGTATTCCACGCTGTCGGCGATCAGTTCGCGGCTGGGCAGCGAATACAGCATGCCGTCGTGGCCCATGGCAATGCCGTCGTCTACGGCAATGGTGTTGAATTCCTTGGCCACGCCGCCCGCGGCTTCGATTTCGCGCGCCACAAGCTGGCCCATGTCCTTGAGGTGCACGTGGCCCGGCACGAACTGGGTAAACGAGTTGGCAATGGCGATGATGGGTTTGCCGAAGTCGCCATCGGTCATGCCGGTGGCGCGCCACAGGGCGCGGGCACCCGCCATGTTGCGGCCGTGGGTGGAGGTTTTGGAGCGGTAGGCGGGCATGGTTTTTCCTTGACAAAAGGGGCCGGATGCAGGCTGCGTGCGGCATGGCGGTGGGCAGGATGCGGTTGCTTCGATTATGCCAAAGCACCCTTGGCGTTCAACCCGGCACCGCGTAAAACCCCCATGCAGATCGCGCATGGGCACAAGCGGCACTGTGATTTTCGTGAGACAAAGCAATGCGTGCTGCAGGGGAACTGACAAAAAGCTGGCTTTTTGCACTGCAACAATGCCATAATCCCATCTTCATCACGGCAAACGGGTCACTGTCCGGTGCGGCTTGCAGGCAAGCCGGTATCGCCCATGGCAATGGCCTCAAGTCCCGAAGCCGCCTCACGAGGGCGCCGCCAAGGGGCACCCGCGGTTTTTCTGGATTGAAATTCGCAAAGGTTGATCATCAATGGACATCCCCCAAAATGCGGCTGCCGTAGCGGCTGCCCCTGCTTCCCCCGAATCCGCCACTGCGCCCATGCTCATGGGGGCCGAAGTGCTTGTCAAATGTCTGGAGGCCGAAGGCGTTGAGCAGGTCTGGGGCTACCCCGGCGGCGCGGTTCTCTATATTTACGACGCCCTGTACAAGCAGAATGCCGTGCGCCACGTGCTGGTGCGCCACGAGCAGGCTGCCGTGCATGCGGCCGACGGTTTTGCACGCGCTACCGGCGAAGTCGGCGTGGCGCTGGTCACCTCCGGCCCCGGCGTGACCAATGCCGTCACCGGCGTGGCCACGGCCTATATGGACAGCATTCCGCTGGTGCTGATCACGGGGCAGGTGCCCTCGGTGCTGATCGGCCAGGATGCCTTCCAGGAGTGCGACACCGTGGGCATTACACGCCCCATCGTCAAGCACAACTTCCTCGTGAAGTCGCCGCACGAAATTGCCTCGGTCATGAAGCGCGCCTTTCACATTGCCCGCAGTGGCCGCCCCGGCCCGGTGGTGGTGGACATCCCCAAAGACATCTCGTTCATGAAGACAGCCTGGAATGGCTACCCTGAAGAAGTCGAGATGCGCAGCTACAACCCGACCAAAAAAGGGCACGCCGGGCAGATCCGAAAGGCGTTGCAACTGCTGCAAAACGCCAAGCGGCCTTATGTGTATGCGGGCGGCGGCGTGTTGTTGGCCAATGCCTGCGATGAGCTGCGCACGCTGGTCAACATGCTCGGTGCGCCCTGCACGCTCACGCTGATGGGGCTGGGCGCATTTCCGGCCAGCGACCCCAAATTCCTCGGCATGCTGGGTATGCACGGCACGGTCGAAGCCAACAATGCCATGCAGAACTGCGACGTGCTGCTGGCGGTAGGCGCGCGTTTTGACGACCGCGTGATTGGCAATCCCAAGCATTTCACGCAGGGCGACCGCAAGATCATCCACATCGATGTCGATCCTTCAGTAATTTCCAAGCGCGTAAAAGCCGACGTGCCGATTGTCGGCGACGCCCGCGACGTGCTCACCGAACTGATCACGGCGCTGCAGGAAAACCAGATCAAGCCCGAAGAAAACGCGATGAAGGCGTGGTGGGAAATGGTCAACAAATGGCGCAGCACCGACTGCCTGCGTTACGACCGCAACAACACCACCGTCATCAAGCCGCAGAAGGTGGTCGAAACGCTGTGGAACCTGACCAAAGACGAAGAGGTCTACATCACCTCTGACGTGGGCCAGCACCAGATGTGGGCGGCGCAGTACTACCGTTTTGACGAGCCGCGCCGCTGGATCAACTCCGGCGGCCTGGGCACCATGGGCGTGGGCATTCCGTACGCCATGGGCATCAAGCTGGCCAAGCCCGACGCAGACGTGTTCTGCATCACCGGCGAAGGCTCGGTGCAGATGTGCATCCAGGAGCTGTCAAGCTGCCTGCAGCACAACACGCCGATCAAGATCGTGTCGCTGAACAACCGCTACCTGGGCATGGTGCGCCAGTGGCAGGAAATTGAATATTCGGGCCGCTACAGCCACAGCTATATGGACGCGCTGCCTAATTTCGTGAAGCTGGCCGAGTCGTTTGGCCACGTAGGCATTCTGGTCGAAGACCCCAAGGACGTTGAACCCGCGCTGCGCGAAGCGCGCCGCCTGAAGGACCGCACGGTGTTCATGGACTTCCGCACCGACCCCACCGAGAACGTGTTCCCGATGGTGCAGGC
>JAUNUE010000096.1 GCA_030538335.1 Allobrachymonas sp.
TCGCAGATGCCGAAACAGCCAGCACCACAACCGTCGAGCATGGAGCAACACGGGTTCAGGTGGCGGACCTGCTTCCAGATGCCGGCCAGGCTGTGTACCGAATAGAACACACCGGCCAAAAACGTCATCGGCATGACGACAAAATTCTGGAACACTGCCATCTGGTCAAACTTGTCGGCCCACAAACCCGCCAGCAGCCCCAGCACGCCCATCAAACCGGCCCCCAGCAAGGCAAAGGCCAGAATCCACACGGGCTGCGCCGCATGCGGTGGCGCATAGAACAGCGTGACCAGGTACACGCCCGTGCCGACCATCAAGCCGCGCACCATGGCTGCGCCCACATAGGCCACGTACCAGTGCCAATGCGACAAGGGCGTGAGTTGCAAAAACACCAGGTTGCCCATGATCTTGCTCTGCACCAGACTCGACGCGCTGTTGGCAAAGGCGTTTTGCAGCACGCTCATCATCACCAGACCGGGCACGATGAAGGCCACGTAGCTGATGCCCTCGTAGCCCGGCATGGGCCGGTGGCTGAGCACATTGCCGAAGATGAGCAGATACAGCACGGCGGTGAGCACGGGTGCCGCCACCGTCTGGAAGGCCACGCGCCAGAAGCGCAATACCTCTTTGTAGAACAGCATTTTCCAGCCGCCTCCCTCTGAGGGCAGCGGTTGCAGGCGTGTCGCTGGTGGGGCGGACGCAGCAAGCGTGGTTTCTGAAGGATGGGAAAAATGATCCACGTCAAGGCCCATTACGCAGCGACCGCAGGGGCTTCGAGTTTTTGCCCCTGCATCAGATTGATGAACACGTCCTCAAGATCGGCCTTGCGGATTTCCAGATCTTCGACCCGCACGCCAGCCTCACGCAAAACGGCAAGATGGCGCTCGATGTCTTCCGGTGTCTGCGCGGGCAACTCGACCATGCGGCCCGTGACCCGCGCCTGTGCAGCCAAGGTGGGCGGCAACAGATCGTCGGTCTTGAAGTGCAGCACATTGGCCGTGGCGTTGCTGAGCAAGGTGCTGGTTTTTTCCAGCGCCAGCAGGCGGCCCTGCTTGAGCATGGCAATGCGGCTGCACAAAGCCTCGGCCTCTTCGAGATAGTGCGTGGTCAGCAGCACCGTGTGCCCCTGCTTGTTCAGGTCAGCCACAAAACGCCACAGGGTCTGGCGCAATTCCACATCCACGCCCGCAGTGGGTTCATCCAGCACGATCACCGGCGGGCGGTGCACCAGCGCCAGGCCCACCAGCACACGCCGCTTCATGCCGCCCGAAAGCTGGCGCATATTGGATGTGGCCTTGTCAGCCAGGCCCAGCCCGTGCAGCAACTCGTCAATCCAGGCGCCGTTGTTGTAAATACCGAAATACCCCGACTGAAAACGCAGAGCCTCACGCACGGTAAAAAAGGGGTCAAACACCAGTTCCTGCGGCACGATGCCCAGGTGGCGACGCGCCTGCACATAGTCGGCATGCACATCCAGCCCATGCACCTTGATGGTGCCGCTGGTGGCATGCGCCAGGCCCGCCAATATGCTGATCAGCGTGGTTTTGCCCGCGCCATTGGGGCCCAGCAGGCCGAAAAACTCACCGTGACCGATGTCAAACGACACATCGTCAAGCGCATGCACGGCCCGCGCATTGCCGCGCGAGGGATAGACTTTGCTGAGAGACTGGATGGAAATGGCAGGCATAACCGGCTGATTTTACCGTGCTGCCAGCAAGCCCTCTGCACCCATGAAAAAAGCCGTGGCGGGCCACGGCTGAAGCAGGATCAGGAATGGATTACTCCGCCAGCAACAAGGCATCCAGATCAAGAATGGTGATCTTGCGCTGCCCGGTCTGTTCTATCCACCCGGCTTCTGCAAATTCGCCCAGCCTGCGGCTGACCGTTTCGGGGGTGGTGCCGAGAAAAGAGGCCAAATCCCGGCGGCTCATGGGCAGGTTGAAGTGGGGCGATGCCGCCTGCTCGGACTGATCAGCCAGATACTGCGCCAACCGTGCGTTGATGGATGCGGTGGCAATCGCCGCCGTCTGCTTTTCGCTGGTACCGAGGCGGCGCGAGAGTTCTGCCAGCACGTGCAGGCTGATGTCGGGGTATTGCAACAGCAGTTCCCGCACGTCAGATTGGTAGATGGTGCAAACTTCAGAAGGCTGCGCCGCTTCGGCAAACGAGTCGTGCTCGGTGGCCGAGAACAGGGCCAATTCACCCGCAAAATCGCCGGGGTTGAGGATGCGTACCAGTTGCTCCTTGCCGGTTTCGGCCAGACGGTAGACCTTGATCTTGCCCTTGTGGACGATGAAGAGCTTGTTCGACGCATCGCCCGCACGGTGGATGAATTGGCCACGTTCGTAGACCCGCATGGACGCCTTGCCCGCAATGACCGACAGCGCTTCGGCAGGCAGGTGGTTGAAAATGGGAACGCGCGATACGCACAAGGCTGGCGTGTGCCCGTGACCATGTTCATGCCCGTGCCCGCATTCCTGCGTGGCAGTGGGTGATGACGGCTTGGCGTTCATGGAGCGACTCCTTCATCTCAATCTGTTTTCTTGAATAAACATACAAACAGCCCTCTATCCGTTCGGGCTGAGGTATCGAAGCCCTGATATAAGCGATCAAGCCCTTCGATACCTCAGGGCGAACGGTATCTATCAAACGATTTCTAGCTGGAGCCTGTCCTGGGTTATCGAAGTCCGTAGGGCAGAACCTCCGAAGGAGATTCTGCCGCATGAGATGCCTGGAAAGAACACATGCGTTGGAATCGCCTTGCGGTTCCAGCTCGGGAACTTGTCGGTTGGATAAAAGCGAGAGGGTTCCTCCTCTCCCCCAGCCCCTCTCCCGCAAGGGGAGAGGGGAGCAAAGCATGCGACTTGGTGATGAGTACAAGCAGAATCCCAACACCTGCCGTACACGCCAGTCAAGCCGCATGGCAGTGCGTACCGCAAGTTGCTGCATCGTTACGGGCTGGTTCTTTTACGCGCTTTTTGGCACGGTAACGGATCAGCCTGACGGCATTGAGCGTTACCAGCAGCACGCTGACTTCGTGCACCAGCATGCCTGACGCGAGGAACACCTTGCCCAGCAAAACACCCGCCAGCAACATGAACACCGTTGTCACCGCCAGCACCGTATTCTGTTGCATATTGCGCACGGTGGCTTTGGCCAGCGAATAGGCGTGGGCAAACTGGTCAAGCCGGTCTGACATCAACACCACGTCGGCTGTTTCCATCGAGATGTCGGTGCCATTCAAGCCCATGGCCAGGCCCACGTCGGCAGTGGCCAGTGCCGGTGCATCGTTGATGCCGTCGCCCACCATCGCTACGCGGTAGCCTTCGCTTTTGAAGGTGTTGACAAATTGCATCTTGTCCTGCGGCAACAGCTCGGCATGCACCGCATCCAGCCCCAATTGTTTGCCCACCAGTTGCGCCGTGTGGCGGTTGTCGCCGGTCAGCATCACCACCTGCTTCACGCCGGTATCGCGCAATTGCTGGATGGCGGCCTGCGCCTCGGGTTTGATCTGGTCGGCAATGGCAATCACGCCTGCCAGTTGCTGGTTGATAGCCACGAGCACCGCGGTATTGCCTGCTTTTTCGCGGTCGGTGGCATAGGCCTCAGCCTGCTCTGACAAGGCCACACCCTGCTCTGCCATGAGCTTGCGGTTGCCAATGGCCAGATGCTGCCCGGCCACGGTCGCCAGCATGCCAGCGCCCTTGATGATGGCAACGTCCTGCGGTTCTTCCGCCAGGTTCAGCTCGCGCTTTTTGGCTTCGCTCACAATGGTCTGGCCCAGATGGTGTTCTGACAATGTCTCGGCTTGCGCCACTACTTGCAGCAGGGCGTTTTCGTCCATGCCCCAGCTTTTGATGGAAGTCACTTCGGGCTTGCCTTTGGTCAGCGTGCCGGTCTTGTCGAAGATGACGAGGTCGATTTTCGACAGCTTCTCCATGATCTCTCCGCCCTTGACCAGCACGCCGTTGCGCGCGCCGTTGCCAATGCCGGCCACCATCGATACGGGTGCAGAGATGACCAGCGCGCCGGGGCAGGCAATCACCAGAAAGGTCAGCGACAACTCCAGGTTGCGCGTAACCGCATACACCAGCACCGACAGCACCACAATGGCGGGCGTGTAGATGTTGGCAAAGCGGTCGAGGAATTTTTGTGTGGCGGTTTTCGATTCTTGCGCCTCTTCGACCAGTTCGATGATCTTGGCAAAGGTCGTGTCTTCGCCCACGCGGTCGGCAGTCACTTCGATATAGCCGTTGTCGATGATGGTGCCGCTGAACACGCGGTCGCCCGTGGTCTTGCTGGCCGGAACCGATTCGCCGGTAATCGCCGCTTCAACAATCAGCGCCTGGCCCGAAACAATGGCACCGTCCACCGCCACTTTTTCGCCCGAGCGGATCAGCACGCGGTCGCCTTTGACCACTTCTTCCACAGGCACCTTGACCTGGCCTTCGGGGCGGATCAGCGTGGCTTCCGTGGGCGTCATGTCGATCAGGTTACGCAGGGAAGAACGGGTTTTTTCCAGCGTGCGCGTCTCCAGATACGCGCCAAAAATAAAGAGAAAGGTCACCACCGCCGATTCGACGTATTCGCCGATGATCAGTGCGCCAATAACGGCAATCGTGACCAGCAGTTCGATGCTGAAGGCTTTCATCCGCAGCGCCTGGAAGGCCTTGATGGCGATGAAATAACCTGCAAACAGGGAAGAGGCGATCAGCACATAGCTGTTGGCCCGTGCAAAACCAGCCAGATGCAGTACCCACGCCAGCGCCAGCAGCAGGCCCGTTACCGCAGCGATATGAGAGTTTTTGATGGAATTCATGTCTTGCTCCAGTGCATGTTCAGAATGCGTCACCCGTTGCCAAGGCCACGGGTGACGCATGAATATTCAAGAAACCTGTTTCGAAAGAACCGGGTAGCCGAGCCGCACAATGATGTCTTGCACCGCATCGGCATGGGTTTTGGTTTCATCGAAATCGACGCGAACGCGTCCCGAGTTGAACATCACCTTCACTTCTTCCACGCCGTCGATATTGCCAACGGCATGTTCGATTTTCTTCACGCACGAAGGGCAGTTGAAGGGTTCCATATTGAAAACAGCTTTGCTCATGTCTTTGCTCCTTGAAATGGGTTAGTGAGGACTTCATGGTACGAAGCAAGACGATTTGCGACCTTGACGGGTGACAAGTTTCAAAAAATTTATGGATGATTTGGGTGCGCACCCCGCCCAATCGCGTCAGCCCGTGTCCTCAGCCCTTTGAAAAAGGCCGATCACAGCAAATACCGGGGCCGACGCAACCCCGGTTTGTCATGCAAGTTATCTATCGCTGGCGCACAAACCGGCAAGAAAACGCTGCGCCTCACGCGGCGTGCGCAATTCATGCCAGCGCAAGGAGGCATAGGCATCAGATGCCTTCAGCTCGGCATAGCGGCGGCGGTTACGGGCAAAGGTGCGCAGCGACCAGAGAATGATGCTGTCGCGCGAAAACAGGGCTTCGCGCAGGCTTTCGCGGTTGCCGTTCCAGAGGGATTCGCGTGTCAGCGCCCTGACCAGGGTGCGCCATACCACCCGGCGATGGATGGTCCAGCGGCTGTAGTTGAGCCAGATGACATCTGTAGCCAGCGGCCAGACGATGTCCTGAACAGAGCGGTAGTTGCCGTCCACCACCCATTCAGGGGCTGAGGTGGCTGATGCCACCAGCGCCTGGAACTCGTCAGGCGAACGCTTCTGCCATTCTGGCAGCCAGTAGAGAGAGTCCAGCTCGATATGCGGCACGTGCAGGCACGCAGCCAGTTCCCGCGCAAAACTTGTTTTGCCTGCCCCGCTGGTTCCGACGACGATAAAGCGCATGAAGGCCCGC
The DNA here is from genome assembly GCA_030538335.1 of Allobrachymonas sp. Taxonomy (GTDB): domain Bacteria; phylum Pseudomonadota; class Gammaproteobacteria; order Burkholderiales; family Burkholderiaceae_C; genus Brachymonas. The sequence continues at coordinate 5,859 of JAUNUE010000096.1, forward strand.
CAATGCACAAGGCTTGTTGCAAAGCCCACAAAAAATTATCGAACAGTGAGTGTGCCACAAGGCCAAAGGGCGCGGAGCCAGATCAAACACCCATAAAAAAACCACGGATGAAAATCCGTGGTTTCTTGTTCTGCAAGAAAAAAGATCAGTGGAACTGCTCTTCTTCGGTAGAACCGGTCATGGCCTTGACGCTGGAGGTGCCGCCCTGGATCACGGTGGTCACGTCGTCGAAGTAACCCACGCCCACTTCCTGCTGGTGGCTCACAAAGGTGTAGCCCTGGTCGCGTGCGGCAAATTCCGGCTCTTGCACCATGTCCACATAGTGCTTCATGCCTTCGCCCTGTGCGTAGGCGTGGGCAAACTGGAAGGTGTTGTACCAGTTGATGTGGATGCCGGCCAGCGTGATGAACTGGTACTTGTAGCCCATGGCGCTCAGCTCATCCTGGAACTTGGCAATGGTCTTGTCGTCGAGGTTTTTCTTCCAGTTGAAGCTGGGCGAGCAGTTGTAGCTCAGCAGCTTGCCGGGGCACTCTTTCAGCACAGCCTGCGCAAACTCGCGGGCAAAGCCGAGGTCAGGCGTGCCGGTTTCGCACCACACCAGATCGGCATAGGGCGCGTAGGCCACGCCACGGCTGATGGATTGCTCCAGACCGTTTTTCACGCGGTAGAAACCTTCTTGCGTGCGCTCACCGGTGAGGAAAGGCTTGTCGTTAGCGTCGTGGTCGCTGGTGATGAGGTTGGCCGCTTCGGCATCGGTACGCGCCAGGATCAGCGTGGGCACGCCCATGGTGTCGGCCGCAAAACGTGCGGCAATCAGCTTCTCGATGGCTTCTTGCGTGGGCACCAGCACCTTGCCGCCCATGTGGCCGCACTTCTTCACGGCGGCCAACTGGTCTTCAAAGTGCACGCCGGCTGCACCTGCGGCGATCATGTTTTTCATCAACTCAAACGCGTTCAGCACGCCACCAAAACCGGCTTCGGCGTCGGCCACGATGGGCAGGAAGTAGTCGATATATTCCTTGTCGCCGGGGTTCACGCCGCGACCCCACTGGATTTCATCGGCGCGCTTGAAGGTGTTGTTGATGCGGCGCACCATGGTGGGCACCGAATCGTAGGCGTACAGCGACTGATCGGGGTACATGGTCTCACTCGTGTTGCCATCGGCCGCCACTTGCCAGCCGCTCAGGTACACGGCTTCGAGGCCAGCCTTGGCTTGCTGCATGGCCTGCCCGGCGCT
>JAUNUE010000097.1 GCA_030538335.1 Allobrachymonas sp.
AAATGGTCAATCGGGCACTGATCCGCTGAACGTCCGCCCAGGCCATGCACGCATCAGCGCTGCTGCATCACCCTGGGCAAACTGGAGCAGTTTCAGGAGCGCCTGGGCAAGGTTACAGCGGGCAATGAGCTTTCGCCCGAATCTGTCACCACCATGCTGGACGCTGTGCACGCATCGCTGCTGCGCAACTACCCAGACATTATCCATGCAGGCCGTTGATGCCGAGCGCAACAGCGAGCTGTTCCGCATCGAGAACCAAGAGAAGGCAGCAGACCACCTATTGACCATGGGCCGCATCACCAATACCCAGCGCCTGGAGATGCAGCAGCAGTACGAGAACGAGCGGTATCAGATTGAGTTGAAGGCAGTCATGGAGCGCATGGCGCTGGCGGAGAAAGAAAACAACCTTGTCGAAATCGAAAAACTCAACGAGAAAAAACTGGAACTTGAGCGCAAGTACCAACAGAAGCTGACTGAAATCCGCTTCAAACAGGAAAAAGAGAAGGCCGAACCGCAACAAAATATTTTCAAGGGCATGGAATCTGCCCTGAACAGCAGCCTGCAAGCCATGCTGACGCGGACGCAGACTTTCAGGCAGGCGATGCAGAATCTGTTCAAAGGCATCACCAACGTGTTTGCCCAGGAGGCCAGCAAAATGCTGTCAAACTGGGCCATGACGATGCTTAGAAAAAGCGTTATTGGACGGGCGTTGGGGCTTCAGGAAATGGCGACCGAACAACAAACATCGGCGCTGAAAATTGGGCTGGCACAAGGAGCCTCTGCTGCACAAATTGCAGCAATTATGCAGGTCTTGGCTGCGCATGGGTTGGCCGCAGGTTTAACCGTTGGAATCACGGAGGCAAAGTCTGCAGCGGAAATGGGCGCCATTGCTCCGGTAGTTATTGCTGAAACCGTCAAATCACAAGCAGGCATCCCTATAGTCGGCCCAGCGTTGGCGCTGGCCGCAGCGGCGGCGATGATGGCATTTTTGGGGGGTTTGGGGGGCAAAAAAGGCGACACCACCACCACTACGGTGACCCGCATCCCCAGCGCCGCAGGCGGCTGGGACATTCCCGCAGGCATCAACCCGCTCACCCAATTGCACGAGCGCGAAATGGTGCTGCCAGCCGCACAGGCCGACGCGGTGCGGCGCATGGCAGACGGCGGACAAACATCCGGCGAGGCCATTGTCATCAACGCAACCGGCGGCGACTGGATTCACAAGCGCGATCTGGCAAAATTATTAAAGACCATGAAAAGAGATTACAGGTTCGCGTAGAATGCAGCGGTCACATTTATTTACAGGGGATCGATATGAAGAGAATTGGTTTTTCTGCATTACTGGTGGCTGCTGCATCTTTAGCCGCTTGTGGTGGTGGCGGTAGTGGGAGCAACACTCCGCCCGCCAAGCCTGTGCTGCAATCACAGGGCGCCTGGATTGGTACAACTTATGCTGGGCTTATTACCCCAGATGGAGAAGGCTGGATTGTGCCTTTGCAGAATGATGGCTCTGTCACCAAAATTGCTGTCAAAGAAAGCGCCAACACCGTCTCAGGCAGCGGCCACTACTACGAAGGCTTGATGGTTTCATCCGTCAGCAGTCAGGGAAATTTTGAGGCCAAGAAAAGCATCACCGTTACAACCACAGCGCAAAATGGCAGCAAAGAAACCGTTACTGCCCAGTACGATGCTGTGTACGATGGCACGCCCAGCTTGGCTGCCATTGCAGGCAACTACACTGGCGTCAATGGCGGCAATTACACGATGTTGGCTGACGGCAGCGTGACGGGCACTACTGGCTATGGATGCAGCGTTTCCGGCAAAGCTACGCTCGACAAGTCGGGTAAAAACTTCTACCGCGTTACCTTGACCGAGGGCGCGGCGCCATGTCCATATCCTGGCTTGGCTTTGCCGGGAGTCTTTGTATTGAAAGGCACGCAAGTTATCGGCGCTGTTGCAGCCGTTGGTAAGGTGGGTGAATCGTTTGTTTTGAACAAGCAGTAAACTCTTTCATAGTAAATAACAAAGCCAGAAAGCCACCCTTGCGGTGGCTTTCTTGTTGTGGCATACTGAAACCCTCTCTAAAATTTACAGGCGGTCAAACGCCCCCGTCAGACTGGCGCTATTTTTTTGCCTGTTGCTTCCTATGCTGTGGTGGCATTGCAATGGGCATTTACCAGTTTTGGCCGGGGGTAGAGACAAGCTATAAGGCTATGCCGAAGGCTTGACGCGGGTTTCCTGTAAGCCTGAGAGTGCGCCCTGGCCACCCGCATTAATGGTGGTCAACTCTCTCAAAACAGGAGGCCATCATGGCTACATCTCTCGTGCCCTTCGGCACCGAAACCATTCGTCAGTTCGACGGTCTTTTCTCCCTTAACGATCTGCATCGTATGAGCGGAGGCGAAAAACGTCACCAGCCCAGTGATTTCTTGCGCCTGACACAGACACAGGAATTGATAGAGGAAATCAATTCCGGGGATTCCCGGAATTCAATTACCGAGAATCTAGCGGTAAAAACCATACGCGGAGGCCGCGGCGGCACCTACGTCGTCAAAGAATTAGCCATAGCCTACGCCGCCTGGATCAGCGCCCCATTTCACCTTCAGGTTTTACGGGTGTTCTTGGGGCATGTGGAGAGCCAGCAACCCGAACTGCCCCTGACTCCGCCCACCAGCCTGCTCGACAGCAAGGCCATGGAAGCGGCCAGAGCAGCCCTGTCTAAATGGGTACACGATTACCACGACGGCAAGGCCACCATGCCCACAGTGCCGGTAGAGGTGCTGCAAGGCGTGGTGGCCGAGTCGTTGATGGACTGGAGCTTTGTAGTGTGTTTGATTACCCGAATTGCAGGCCGTCGGTTCGGCCAGTGGGCAGAGGTGTTGCCATCATCGACCCGGATCAAGGCAGCCTTGAAAGCCTGCTGGGTGAGCGGCTACCGATGCGCCGGGTGGGCGAGGCGATGCAGATACTTTCCCGCCGCGCCGATGTGCATTTGAACGCTTTTGCCGAGAGGCCAAGTCTCCGCTAAATAGCTTGATCTTCCAACCCAACCCGCCCACCGAGGCGGGTTTTTTACAGCTTGCCAGCCAATTGCAACGAAGCCCGCAGCATGTCGTTGATGCGGGTTTGCCAGCCAGTGCCGGTGGCACGCAGCGCATCAACCACGTCCGGGTCGATGCGTAGCTTGACTTCTTTCTTGGTGGCTTCAAGGGGTGGGCGGCCACGGCGGCGGGCGGTGATTTGCTCTGGTGTGTGAATGGCGGCGAATTGGCCTGCCTTGGTTTGCTCAAGTCCGCGCGTAAGAGATGCCAGCAAGTCAGCGTCGGCATGGCTCATGGGTTTGGTGGTTTTAGACATCGTATTTCTCCGAGAGTGCCCGCAGCAGATGGGCGGGAATGTTTTCGATTTTGCCTTTGGCGTAAGCGGTAATCAGCACCAGTTCACCGCGCTGGGTGCGCAATAAATAGATCACCCGAGCGCCGCCGCGTTTGCCACGGCCACTTACAGCCCAGCGCACCTTGCGCAGCCCGCGTGTAGCCGGAATAACGTCACCAACTTCTGGGTTTTCAGCAATCCAGTCGATGAACGCCATGCGCTCTTCATCGTCCCACAGGGGTTTGGCGGTGGCCATAAATTCGGGTGTTTCGATTACTGTAAGCATGTGATTATTGTACACCCAATAAATATAAAAGCAAGCGTTTTTTGAAATTTATTGAACCGGCAAAGACCGGCCACAGAACCCGCCTTGTGCGGGTTTTTTCATTTCTAGCTCCAGAAAGGAAATACGATGAAAGACCTGATTTCTTCTGACTTCAACGGCCACAGCATCAGCTTTACCAGCGAGGCTTGGTTTAACGCCACGCAGGCGGCGGCAAAGTGGGGAAAAGAGCCGACCCAATGGCTACGGCAGCGTGAAACCGCAGAATATATAGACGCCTTGGCCAGACACATGGGCTATTGTGGGTTTCTGCCAGAATTAAACAAAATCAAGGACTTAGATGGGTCTTCCGCCACCTCAAGACGACAGATTCTTGCCTTAGTGAAAAAGGTTGGCCTGGTTAAAACAAGAGCCGGAGCGCCGGAAACTGGCGGCGGCACCTGGATGCACCCAAAGCTTGGGATGCCCTTTGCCCGGTGGCTTGATCTGCACTTCGCCATCTGGTGTGACGAACAGATAGACAACATCGTTCGCTGCGGCATTCTGCATCAATCGGCTCAAAACATGATCCCATTCTTCCTGCGTGAAGCGCCGGGTAGCTGGGAGCTTCGTTTCAACGATGCGTATTACACCGCACTGGCGCGTGTTACAGGCACAACCTACACCGGCCACGCTGGCGGCACGCCTGCCATTTTCGGCAAGATTACCGACAAGTGGGTGTACGGCGTGCTGTTGCCTAAAGATGTACACGATGAACTGCGTGAGCGCAAAGACAATTCGACCAAGATGCACCAATGGCTTACCAATGGCGGGCATCTTGCCGTTGACTTTGACCTTGCCCATGGCGGTAGCCAGGGCGTAGCGATTCTGGCCAAAGAACTCTTTCAGTTCACCGGCGAAATCGACAGAGAGTTCCTGCAGCCCCGCAATGCGGATGGGCGTACCCTATGTGCTGGACGCGCAGCGATTCGCCAGGCTGGAACCGAACGAGCGCCGCGCCTTTCTATTCGGCCTCATGGGGCTGTCTGCCGGTGGTGCCGAAGTGCGCCGCAGAATTATTGAGCGCCGGTATCACAAGGTTGCTTGTCCAGCTTCATTTCTGGAAAAAATTGATGCAATCACTCCGCTTTTGCGCTCCGGCTTTGACGCCGCCCATAAGGAAGCCCAGGCCAAAGCCCGCGACGAGAAAGCCGCGTGGCTGGACATCCTCGCTCAAAACGGCGAGATCGACACCGCGCTGATCTTTGGCACGCTCAAGGCCCTGCCCGAAAAGTTGCCACAGACAATCGCCGCTCATTGGCTTGAAAACGGTGTTGTGGCGCAATTCAGGGAGGCCGCGTAATGGCTGCAAACACCAAAATCGAATGGGCCGACCACAACCTAAAACTACAGCAGCCGCATTTTGAAGAAGTGGCCAGAGGCGCAAAGCCGTTTGAAATCCGCTTTGATGACCGTGGCTACAAATCCGGCCATCGCGTCTGTTTGCGAGAGTGGACAGGCGCCGAGTACACAGGCCGTAATCTCACGGCGACCATCGGCGCAATTACTACCTTCGCACAGCGCAAGGGTTACGTGGTGTTTGGGCTGCTGGATGTAATGGAAAGCAGGGCCGGGCAGTGAGCGCATTACTACGCCTACCACTGGTGATCCAAAAAACCGGGCTGTCCCGCACGGTGATCTACGAGCGCATCAAGCAAGGCACATTCCCTCCGCCCATCAAGCTGAGCGAGCGGGCGTCTGCCTGGCCTGAAAGCGAAGTGCTGGCCTGTAATGAGGCAACAATCAAGCGGCGTAGCCCGGAGGAAATTCGCCAGTTGGTTGAAACACTCAAGCAGAGCCGGCAATGTGATTGAGTGGCCGCGCTGCTTGTCCAAATAATCTGCCCACGCCTGCATCATGGCCGTGCGCTGGGGTACGTAGGTGGCCCAGTTGTAGGCCGCGCTCACTTTGTCGCGCTCTTGGTGGGCAAGCTGCAATTCGATATGGGCATGGTCAAAGCCCATTTCGTGCAGATGGGTGGATGCCACCCCGCGAAAGCCATGCCCCGTCATGATGCCCTTGTAACCCATGCGGTACAGGGCATACAAAATGGCGTTGTTGGACATCGGCTTTTCGTGATCGTGCTTGCCGGGGAACAGCAGATCGCGGCCAGTGGCTGATTGTTGCAGCGTCCGCAGCACCGCCACCGCTTGCGTGGCCAGCGGCACAATGTGCGGTGAGGCCATCTTCATGCGCTGCGCTGGGATGCGCCACTGGGCAGCCTTAAAATCAAACTCGCTCCACCGCGCCCCGATAAGCTCACTTGTGCGCACAAACGTCAGCGACAGCAAGTGCAGCGCCAGCCGGGTGATGATGTGGCCGCCGTAGGCATCCATATCCAGCAGCAACTGGGGCAGGGCGGATGCATCAACACGCGCATAGTTGCGCTCCTTCACCGGAGCCAATACATCCTGCGCCTCAATTTCTCTGGCAGGGTTGCTGTCTGTCAGGCCGTGACCAATGGCGTAGCGGAACACCTGCCCGCTGATCTGGATAGCCCGGCGCGCCAGATCGTGTGCACCGCGCCGCTCTACAGCCTTGGCCAGCGCCACAATCTCGGGGGCTTTGATTGAGGCGATGGGCATGTTGCCGATTTTTGGCAGTACGTCCACCTCAAGCCTGCGCCACACTTGCGCAGCGTGTTTTGGCGTGCGTGTGCGCGACCAACTTGCGTGCCACGCCGTTGCCACTTCGTGGAAGGTGTTCCCGGCCGCCATGGTTTCGGCCAGCTTGTCGCGGCGGCGCTGCTGGGACGGGTCAATGCCATCAGCCAGCAAACGCCGGGCATCATCCCGCGCCTTGCGAGCCTGCAATAATGTCACGTCAGGGTACACCCCCAGGCTAAGGCGCTTTTCTTTCCCGGCCAGCCGGTATTTCAGCCGCCACCACTTGCCGCCAGCGGGCGCGACCTCCAAATACAGCCCCTCGCCATCAAATAGCTTGTACGGCTTGGCGGCAGGCTTGGCAGCCTTGATGGCAGTCTCTGTAAGGGGCATGGGGGCAACTCCAGGAGGGAGCTAAAAAGATGCCCCCAAAGTTGCCCCATTTTATGCCCGGCTGTCATAGGACGATTACGGACGCTACCGGACGACGCACAGAGTGGCGCAGAAAGAAAAATCCGCCAACCCGGACGTTACCGGACGTTGGCGGACTTTAAATTGGTCGGCGTGGCGGGATTCGAACTCGCGACCCCTTGCACCCCATGCAAGTGCG
>JAUNUE010000098.1:0-5066 GCA_030538335.1 Allobrachymonas sp.
TTGAAATTCATCCGGGCGCCAAGCTTGGTGACAGGGTGTTCATTGACCACGGCATGGGCGTGGTCATAGGCGAAACCGCCGAAGTGGGCGACGACTGCACCATCTACCACGGCGTGACCTTGGGTGGCACTTCGCTGTACAAGGGCACCAAGCGCCACCCGACGCTGGGCAAAGGCGTGGTGATCGGCGCAGGGGCCAAAGTGCTGGGCGGATTTACCGTAGGCGACGGTGCCAAGGTCGGCAGCAACGCTGTGGTCGTCAAACCCGTGCCTGCTGGCGCTACCGCAGTGGGCAACCCGGCCCGCATCATTCAGGCCGAAGACGACGTCAAGCGTGAACAGGCAGCGTCACAAATGGGTTTTTCTGCTTATGGCGTGACGCAGAAAGACGACCCGCTCAGCCAGGCCATGCGCGGCCTGATCGACAACGCCGCAGGACAGGAGCACCAGATTGCCTTGCTGTGGCAAGCGGTGGAAAAACTGTCAGACCAGATGCAGCGCGCCGATTGCATGCCCAAAGATGCGGCGCGCTCAGAACAATTTGAGGCCGAGAAGCTCAACCATCTGGTGGGAGAGTAACGCTGCGCGCGTCGTTGAACACCTAATTTACAGGTTGCAGCAGCACGTTGTACGGCATTTCAGCCAGGTTTGAGGGCATGTCAAACGCGAACACCTGTTGTTCATTGTTGCGGATGCTGTCGTTGTCTACACCGATGCGGAAGTAGTAGCGGCCCGGTGGCAAATGGGGCAGCTTCACGCGCAGACCGGTACTGGTCAGACTGGTTACGGGCTGGGTAAAGTTGCGGTTTCTGGCAATTTCCACTTTTACCGTGGTCGGGTCGGGCAGCGGTGCAAAGTCTTCTGTGGCAATGGCTGTCCACAGCAGATAGGGCCTGCCCTGAATTTCCTGCACCGAGGCGTTGCGTAGAAGCCATGCAGGCGCACGCAGGTCGACCGTGCTTTGGGCGTCCTGTCCTTCCAGCCCGTGGGCATCTACGGCACGGGCACGGATGTGCAGGACGCCGTTGGGCAGGCGGTTGAGGTCGGCAAAAGGCGCAGTCGATTTTTCGCTGAAGCGGATGTTGTTGAATTCGGCATCGTCGGCCACGATCACGCGGTAGGCCACCGCACCAGGCACCGGGCTGAATTTGTAGAAAGCCTGGGGCCGGCGCAAGACCATGCCGGGCGCAGGCACCTGCGGGGCAGGCAACAGGGCAATGGCCTGCATTTCGGCAACATTGGGGTCAACCACCGCGCCTTGGCCCTTGTCCAGATGGATTTCGGAATTTTTCCAGGTATTGATATTGCTGACGTTGCCTGCGAGCACTTCGGCACGGTCGTAGGGCACGTACTGGTCGGCCGCGGCCACGCGGAACTCGGTGCCGCGCACGCCCACTACGGAGGTGGTGGTTTCCACTTCGATCGGTTTGCCGACGTGTGAAGTGTCCTGTTTGTGTGGCACGGTGGCTTCCACTGCACCTTGCAGCAGGCGGAGCTTGCTGCCGATCCAGTTGATGATTCTTCCGCCTGCTGTCTGGTCAGGTGCTTTGTAATCGCGGCTGTGCACGATGTCGGCCACCGACTGGGGCAATACTTTCACGTGCGAGCCGTCTTCGAGTTCGACTACGGCAGAACTGTCGGCGCCTGCGGCAATGCGCGCGCCCTCATCAAAACGGATACCGGCTTTTACGGGCTGGCCGTTGAGCGTGACATCGCCCACCGTCTGGATCAGCCGTATCTGCCTGGCTTGCGATGGCAGCAAGGTCAACGGCACATACACCACCTGGCCCGCAGGCGGCAGGCGCTTGTTTTCGAGCGCGTTGTAGAACACCAGTTGGGGGCATTGGGCTGCCGCTACGCTGAACTTGCGGCATACCTTGTCGAGCGTATCGCCGGGTTGCACGGTATAGACCACGCTGGAGCCCTTGACGCGGCTGCCGGAGGGAAGTGCTGCCTGCCCTGTTGGCGTGGCTGGAGGGTTGCTGGTTGCTGTTTGCTGCTGCGCCAGTACAGGCGTCACACATGCACAGACGACACCTGCTGCCAAAGGGCAGATGGCGCGGACGCGCCAAAAAACAGAGGCGGCAAGTGGGCGCATGGGAGACGAAATGTTCCTTTTTCCAGATGTGGCAATCATGACACAGCTACCATCAAAATTAAAGGGATTTCAGACAGACAGGGTGCGGCTTTGGTTATTTTTTGCAAAACAAACCACATCTGGGCGGGGCAGAAAAGGCGCTTGGAATGCTCATTGCAGTGTCTGCGTAGCGGTATGCGTCAACGGTTGTTGTGTTTTGACTTGCAAGCGCTGCTCGCGCCGTAGCAGCACCAGGCCGCTGACGATGATGATGGCCGCACCCAGCAGGGTGTGCAGGGCGGGCAGGGTGCGCCAGATGAGCCAGTCCAAAGCCAGGCCGCCTGCCAGTGCGGCGTATTCAAACGGCGCTACGGCAGAAGCCTGGCCGTGGCGGAAGGCCTCCGTCAGCGCAAGCTGACCGGTAAAGCCAGTGATGCCCAGAATGGCGAACTGCAGGGCATCTTCGGTGCGCAAGGGCACCCATTGCGGCCAGGCCAGCATGCCGCCCACTCCGGCCATGAACAACAACAGGGTGAGCATGATGCTTTCACTGCTGTCGGTTTTGCTGGCCAGCCGCCCGTACAGGGCCGAAATGGCATAGCACAGCGCTGAAAACAGGATGGCCAGTCCAGCCATATCCGTAAGATTTCTTCCCAGTTCCACGCCGTTGGGGCGAAAGGCCACCAACACGCCCATAAAACCGGCTGCTACCGCCCACCAGTGCGACGCGGGCACCCGTTCCTTGAGGATGGGCACCGACAACAGGGTGATCAGCATGGGGCCGATGAAAAACAGCGTGTAGGCGCTGGACAGCGGCAGGTCGCGCAGGCCACGGGAAAACGCAGCCAGCATGGCAATGCCCAGCACGCCACGCAACAGATGCAGCGGCCAGCGGATGCGCCAGATGCCGGCCCAGCGTTTGCGCGCGGTGATGTAGATCAGCAGCAAAGGCAGGCCGGTGGCGCCACGCATAGCGGCAATTTGTACCGGCGGGTAGCGGCTGGACAGCACCTTGAGGGTGGCGTCCATACCGCAAAAGAACGCCACCGCCAACAGCATGAACACAATACTGCGCAGGTTGTTGCCGCTTGTTGCGCCGGTGCTCATGGGTCAGCCTTTCTGGCGTTCTGTCTGGTTGGTATTAACGTGCCTTGCTGTGGGTGGCGCGTGCCGATGTGCTGCGTGGCGCATGGCTGTCTGTGCGGCGGCCACGTTGCTCGCTGCCACGTTCGCCACGGCGCCCTTCGGCATGGCCTGACCAGCCGCCTTCGCGGCGACCGGTGCGCCCCTGAGGACGCTGGCCCTGGCGGGCGTAGCCGCCGCCGGGCGCGCCACCACGGCGGGCCGGTTTGCGCGGGCTGTTGCGCTGGGGGCGCTGGGTAGGCTCCAGCCCGGCAATGACATCGGCCTGCAGCGGCTGGCGCGTGTGCTGCTCAATTGCGGCCATGCGGCGGTGCTCGCGCCATTCGGCCAGGGTTACGGCCAGGCCTGCGCGACCTGCACGGCCGGTGCGGCCAATGCGGTGGGTGTAGTCTTCGGCCTTCATCGGCAGGCCGAAGTTGAAGACGTGGGTGATGGTGGGCACGTCGATGCCACGCGCCGCCACATCGGTAGCGACCAGAATCTGCACACGGCCATCGCGCAGGGCTTTGAGGCGGCGGTTGCGCAGGCTCTGGTTCAGCGCGCCGTGCAAGGCGACAGCGGCAAAACCGGCCTGTTGCAGGTCGTTTGCCAGTTCGTCGCATTCGATCTGGGTGCAGGCAAACACAATCGCCTGGTCAATGGAGGCATCGCGCAGCCAGTGGTCGAGCAGGGCGCGCTTGTGTCCAGCGTTGTCGGCCCAGTAGAGCTTTTGCGTGATGTTGGCGTGCCGCTCCTGCGGGCTGTCAATCTGGATTTTTTGCGTGGCCGCGCCGCTGCGCATCACACGCTGGGCCAGTTGCTGCACGTGCGGCGCAAAGGTGGCAGAAAACATCAATGTTTGCTGGCGCTGGCCGCACAGGCGGTGGATTTCGGCCAGGTCTTCGGCAAACCCCAGGTCGAGCATGCGGTCGGCCTCATCCAGCACCAGTGTCTGCACCGTGTGCAGACGCAACTGGCCGCTGCGCTCGAGATCCAGCAAGCGGCCCGGTGTGGCTACGATGAGGTTGGCGTTTTGCAGGCGCGCAATCTGCACACCATAAGGCAAGCCACCCACCACACCGGCAACGCGTATGCCGCGCGTGTGCTTGACCAGCGCAATTGCATCCTGCATCACTTGCTGGGCCAGTTCGCGTGTGGGGCACAACACCAATGCACCGGGTTCTGCCGCCTTGAAATGGCGTGGGTTGGTCGGATTTTTGCGGCGCGGTTTTTTGGGCGGCGCTTCACCGCGTGCCAGGGCTTCGGCAGCGAGGCGCTCTGCTTCCAGACGTGCGGCTTTGGCGGTGCGATCTTGCTGCTGCAGCAACTGTTGCAACAGGGGCAACAAAAAGGCGGCGGTTTTGCCGCTGCCGGTCTGGCTCGAAACCATCAGGTCGCGCGTGGGGGCAAACGTGTCGGCGTCACACCCGGCCAATGCCAGGGGAATGACGCGCTGCTGCACTGCCGTGGGTGCGGTGTAACCCAAGTCGGCAATGGCCTGCAGCAGTTGGGCATGCAGGCCCAGTTGGGCAAAAGGTTCCTGGGGCAGGGCAGTCTCCTGCTCGGGTTGGGTACAGGAAAGGTCAGCGCCTTCTTCAAAAAGGTCGTGGGAATGCAAAGACATACAGGCTTTCAAAAACGATCACGGTGGACCAGTGCCTTCTGGAAAGCAGCCATATGCAAAGGGCGCAACTTGCTGCGGCAAGATGCGCCTTGAGCTGCGGCGAAGCAGGTTCCAGTGGGCGAAAAACACATCCACCGTCTGGAGCCGCAAGCCACAACAGGTGCGCGGGGCGCACGCATGGAGAAGGTCTTGTGGGTTGCCGGTAGCCTGCGCGGTGCGCGGCCGTGTATCCGGCAAGAAAAGA
>JAUNUE010000098.1:5076-6730 GCA_030538335.1 Allobrachymonas sp.
GGAGATATGCAACAACCATGTTCGCCGCCGCATTTTTGCGGGCCAAGCAAACAATCGGAGGATTATCGCACAACGCAACAATTTTGACCAGCGATACATCCGCCTGTAGATGCGGCTGCATTGTTTTTGAGACAATGGGCGCATGAAAACGCAAGGGCAGGCATCAACACTTCAGGCGGCATGGTTGTGGAGCCGGGCATGACGGCAGATACGGCAGATGCCACGACGCGCTTGCGGCTGGACGCACGCCAGCGCGCCATGCTCGAAGAAATGGGCATCCGGCTGTGGCTGCCGCAAGAAAAAAAAAGCGGCAGAACAACAGGTTGAAGTGCCGCCAGTGGCTGTTGCGCCAACCAGGCCCGCAGTTGTCGCCGTGCAGGAAAGGAAGGCTGTTACGGCAGTCGAAGTCAAAGAAGCTGCGCTACCGGCAGCACAGCCGCTGCCAGACATCAACATGCAGATGGATTTGCCCGCCTTGCGCACCGCTGCCAGCCAATGCCAGGCCTGCCGTCTGTGCGCCGGGCGCCAGCACAGCGTATGGGATACGCCGCCACAGGCATTGCCTGAAGGCTTGCCACGCTGGCTTTTTGTGCTGGATGCGCCGGGGCCGCAAGAAAATGCCGCAGGTGCCCCTTTGCTGGGCGATGCAGGCCAGTTGCTGGCCAATATGGCCGCGGCAGTGCGCCTGCAGCCCGCACAGGTCTACCGCGCACATGCCACCAAATGCGCACCGCTGCCGGGACACAAGGTCAGCCAGTCGGAATTGACGCAATGCGCCCATTGGCTGCGCCATGAAATCGCCCGCGTGCAACCGCAGATGGTGCTGGCATTGGGGCGGCACGCGGCTTTCAGCCTGACGGGCAGCGCTGCGCCCTTGGGGCAGTTGCGCGGGCAGCCGCATCGCATGGTGGTGCCAGACGATGAAAAAGACACACTGGGTGCGCTGGCCGCTATTCCGGTAGTCGTGAGCTACCCGCCTTCTTACCTGTTGCGCACCCCCGCAGCCAAACGCGAAGCCTGGCAAGACTTGTGCATGGCGCATGCGCTGCTGCAGCCGCAACAAGGGGCGGCCTGAATAGCTTCCTGCACATTTCAACACGCTTGCATACAATCGCGCCTTTCTGCCACTCACCGGAATTTCACCATGGCCACCAGCCTGCTTGCCCTGCTTGACGACATCGCCACCATCCTTGACGACGTTGCCGTCATGAGCAAAGTGGCGGTAAAAAAAACCGCCGGGGTGCTGGGCGACGACCTGGCGCTCAATGCCGAGCAGGTCACGGGTGTGCGCGCCGACCGCGAATTGCCCGTGGTGTGGTCGGTGTTCAAGGGTTCGATCGTCAACAAGCTGATTCTGGTGCCGATGGCCTTGTTGATCAGCGCCTTTGCGCCCAAACTGATCACGCCTTTGCTGATGGCGGGTGGTTTGTTCCTTTGCTACGAAGGCGTGGAAAAAGTGCTGCACAAATTCCTGTACGGCAAAAAAGAGAACGCTGACCACGCTGCACCGGCAACCATGCAAACAGTGGCAGCCACAGAAGCGGCGCAACCGGTGGAAACCGAAAAAGACAAGATCAAGGGCGCCGTGCGCACCGACTTCATCCTGTCGGCGGAAATTGTGGTGATCACGCTGGGCTCGATTGCTGCAGGCACG
>JAUNUE010000099.1:0-4930 GCA_030538335.1 Allobrachymonas sp.
GAAAAAAAACTCCAGGACGCCCACGATATTGAAGCACTGAAAAGGTGCGACATCATCGTCACCGCGCAAGGCGGCGACTACACCAGCGAGGTTTTTCCCAAGTTGCGCGCCGCAGGCTGGAAGGGCCACTGGATTGACGCCGCTTCGACCCTGCGCATGAAAGACGATGCTGTGATCGTGCTCGATCCGGTGAACATGCCTGTCATCAAGGATGCGCTGGCCAAAGGCGGCAACAACTGGGTTGGTGGCAACTGCACCGTCAGTTGCATGCTGATGGGTGTGGGCGCGCTGTACAAGGCTGGCTTGGTGGAGTGGATGAGCACACAGACCTACCAGGCTGCATCAGGCGGCGGTGCGCAGCATATGCGCGAGTTGCTCACGCAATACGGCACGCTCAACGCCGAAGTAAAGAATTTACTGGACGACCCCAAAAGCGCCATCCTCGAAATTGACCGCAAGGTGGTTGCCAAACAGCGTGCACTGTCGGGTGACGAAGTGGCCAACTTTGGGGTGCCATTGGGCGGCTCGCTCATTCCCTGGATCGACAAAGACCTTGGCAATGGCATGAGTCGTGAAGAGTGGAAAGGCATGGCCGAAACCAACAAGATTCTGGGCCTGGGCGAAGGCTTTGGTACGGCTCCCATTCCGGTGGATGGCTTTTGCGTGCGCGTGGGTGCCATGCGTTGCCACAGCCAGGCGTTGACTTTCAAACTCAAGAAAGACGTGCCTGTGGCCGACATCGAGGCCATGATTGCGGCCGACAACGCATGGGTCAAAGTGGTGCCGAACGAACGCGAAGCGTCGATGCGCGATCTGACGCCCGTAGCCGTAACCGGCACCATGACCATTCCTGTTGGCCGTATCCGCAAATTGGCGATGGGGCCGGAATACGTGGGCGCCTTTACCATTGGCGACCAGTTGCTGTGGGGCGCGGCCGAACCGTTGCGCCGCATGCTGCGGATTTTGCTGCAGCCACATTGAGCAGCGCAACGCACTGTTCAAAAGAACGAATTAAGGCAAAATCATTCATTTTCTGGCTTTGCAAAGATGCTTCAGCAAACGGGTTAACAAATGGATATCAGGGAGTGCCCAAAATACCGTTTGTCTCCAAATGGCAACGAAAAGTGTATTTTTGTAGCATCAAGCCATCGATAATTTCACGCCATCACCGTTGTTGCTTGTCAAATTCGGCAACATGATGTTAAGTTCCAACTATCTGCACTAACTATACAACCTGCAATGAAAAATAGCACTGTGCCCCCCACATTTGCGGCAGCAGGCGAGACATCCTCGTTGCGGCCTCGTAAAACTCTTGTTTGCATGGCTGCCGCGCTTGCGCTTTCCGGTCTGGCGGGCAATGCCCATGCATTGGGGTTTGGTCGCCTGAATGTGCAATCGGCGTTGGGACAGCCCTTGCGCGCAGAGGTGGAATTGACCGATGTGCGGGGCGAAGGCCTCAAGGCAGGTCTGGCGCCCGCTTCGGTTTACTCCCAAAAAGGGGTGGAATACCACCCTGCCGTCAAGACGATTCACAGCAGTATCCGCCATCTGCCCAATGGGCGCGCGGTGCTGGTGCTCAGCAGTACGGCACCGATCAACGATCCGTTTGTGGATGTGGTGCTGCAAGCCAGTGACGCTTCAGGTAGCGTGACGCGCGATTTCTCCATCCTGCTTGATCCGCCTGCTTATGTGAAGGCGCCTGCGCCGGTTGTGGCTCCGGTCATTCCTGCGCCCACTCTGGCAACGGGTGCGGTACCCCGCGAACCTGTGTTGCTGCCTCCGCCACAAGAAGACACCATTGTGGTAGAGCCTGCACGCACGCCACGCAAGGCCAGCACCCGCACCGCCAGACGGGCAAGTACCCGCACCACCGCCCGCGCAACGGCAGGCAGCGTGAGGGTGCGTACGGGGCATACGGCCAGCCAGATTGCTGCGGCCAACCGTCCGGCCCGCGTTTCGCTCGACCAGATGATGGTTGCCATGCTGCATGCCAACCCGCATGCCTTCATCAACGGCAACGTCAACTACCTGAAGTCGGGCGTGACTTTGCGCGTGCCCACGGCGGATGAGGCACGTGCAGTTTCTGCTTCCGAGGCGCGCACCATGATCGTGGCGCAGGCCGAAGACTTCCGCAATTACCGGGGTCGTCTGGCACGTGCGCCCATGGCGCAGGCTACACCCAGCGCACAGCAAAGCGGCGGCAAGGTGCAGACCCAGGTTGAAGACAAAAGCACGGCACCTTCCAAAGCTCCTGATACGCTCACCATCTCCAAACCGCAGGTTGCAGGCAACAAACCTACGGAAGAGCGCATGGCCGAGGCGCTGCAGAAAAAAGACAATACCAACCGTGCCGACGAGCTGAACAAGAACCTCAATGATCTGAAAAACATCAGCGCTGAGGCAGCGGCCAGTGCGCAAGCTGCGGGCAAGGCTGGTACCAGCAGCGCGCCCATTGTTTTGCCCCCTGTGCCCGGCATGACGACCAGCGCAGCCGCCTCTCAACCGACAGCACCTGCTTCTACACCTGAAGAACTTGCTGCAAAAGCCATGGCTGAAGCAGCCAGTGCTGCAGCCACAGCAACTTCGGCAGCTGCGAGCGCTACGGCAGATATGGCTACGCAAGCCATAGCCGCAGCCACTGGGGCAGCTTCCAAGCCTCCAGTAAAAACCCCACCAGTAACACGCCCGGCTCCGCCTCCAGTGGAGGAAGAGGAACCAGGTTTTCTCGCCAGCCTTCTAGGAAATCCCATGATGCTGGGCGGACTGGGTCTGGCCCTGATCGGCGGTTTGGGCTACGTGGCGATGAAACGTCGTCGCCAGGCCAGAGATGCCGATGATGCCAGCAGTTCTTTTCTTGAAAGCGGGCTGAATCCGGACTCCTTCTTCAATGCCTCCGGTGGCAAAGACGTTGATACTTCCGAGTCCAGCACGGCGGGCCATGCTTCGACAGATTTGAACCAGTCTTCCATGCTCTATTCCCCGAGCCAGCTGGATGCTGAGGCCGATGTCGACCCGGTTTCTGAAGCTGATGTGTATCTGGCCTATGGCCGTGATATCCAGGCTGAAGAAATCCTCAAGGATGCGCTGCTCAAACAGCCCAACCGTATCCCGGTGCATGCCAAGCTGCTCGAAATCTACGCGCGTCGCCGCGATGTGAAAGCCTACGCGCAAGGCGCAGCCACCCTCAAGCAATTGACCAATGGTGTAGGCCCTGAGTGGGATCTGGTTCGCGCCAAGGGGGCAGAAATCGATCCGGGCAACCCGATGTTTGGCGGCGTTCCTGCTGCTGCGGCTCCAGCTGTACCCCCGCCGCCTTCTGCTCCCAACCCGGCGGTAGTTGCTGGCGCGGCTGCAGGCGCAGCGGCTGCCACGCAAGTGGTTGCTGCTACGGCGGCTCCTCAGGCGCCTACCATCAATCGTGAGTTGTTGAACGAGCCTAATGTGGCACCGGCAACCATGCCTGCTACGCCCACTGCTTTGCACGTTCAGGCCAGCCAGCCAGTAGATGTCCCAATGGATATATCGCTGGATATGCCTGAACTGGACGCCGCCCCTGCAGAGTATGCTCCAGTTGCCCCGCAAGCTGCGCCTGACGCCGGCGGCATGGACTTTGACATGAGCGGGCTGTCACTGGATCTTGATGCTTCGCCAGCTCCGGCTGCAAGCGCAACCGATCCTCTGGCTACCAAGCTGGCGCTGGCACGCGAATTCATCAGCATTGGTGATACTGAGGGTGCACGCACCATGGCCGCTGAAGTGGCACAACACGCGAGTGGAGAGCTCAAGGCGCAAGCCGAAGCCTTGCTGGCCAGCATCCAGTAAATCCCGTCCCTGCGCGGCATGGCCGTAGTCGGGGCTGAACCGCAGCACTTGGCTCCCAGTGCTGCGGTTTTTTCTTGCCGTTTATGTAGTGGCAAGATAATGATCGGTACCACGGCGTTGCACCGTGCACTCATGAAAGAAAGAGCGGGCAGCCATGCGGGTGGCATTGGGTATTACTTACAACGGGGCGGCTTACCAGGGCTGGCAAAGCCAGCCTTCGGGCCTGACGGTGCAGGATCGGCTTGAATATGCCCTGCACAAGTTTGCTGGTGTACCTGTCAACACCTTGTGCGCCGGGCGTACCGATGCCGGTGTGCATGCGCTGATGCAGGTGGTGCATTTCGATTGCGCTGTGCAGCGCGAAGCCGTATCCTGGCAACGTGGCACCAACGCTTTTTTGCCTGCAGATATTGCCGTGCAATGGGCCATGCATATGCCTGATACCTTTCATGCGCGTGCCAGCGCATTGGCACGTCGTTATGTGTATGTGCTGCTGCAATCGCCCGTGCGGCCTAGCCTGGAAGCGGGGCGCGTGGGCTGGACGTTCCGCCCGCTGGAGCGGGATGCCATGCGCGATGCCGCCAACCGCTTGTTGGGCGAGCATGATTTTTCATCCTTCCGTGCAGCGCAATGCCAGGCTTTGAGTCCGGTAAAAACCATGCAACGCATAGCCATCAGCCAGCATGGTGCCTACTGGCGCTTTGAGTTCCAGGCCAATGCTTTTTTGCACCACATGATCCGCAACATCATGGGCTGCCTGCTGCAGGTGGGGCAAGGGCTGCGCCCGCCGGCATGGATGGACGAAGTGCTGGTAGCCCGCAACCGCAACGCGGCAGCCCCTACGTTTGCACCTGATGGCCTGTATGTTGCCGGCCCGGTGTATGCCTGAGCAAACTGCTGCCTTTGGTTTTTTGCCGGGCGGACAGGGCTTTGCTGATTAGCCACCCACCGCCTGAACATCAATGGTGCATGTGTCCCCACAGGACCATGCAATCACGCTCCTGGATTTGCACATCCACCTTGGCACCTACCGGCAGCAGCACCTTGGTCGGTACATGGCCGTGCGGCAGGCCGGTGATGATGGGCGTGCGTGTCTGGCTGCGCAGCC
>JAUNUE010000099.1:4940-6687 GCA_030538335.1 Allobrachymonas sp.
GTAAACTGGCCTAGCAGGATGGCCTGCTGTTTGTCCAGTACACCGGCATGCAGCAACTGGGTGAGCATGCGCTCGATGCGGTAGGGGTGTTCGGCTACGTCTTCCAGAAACAGCACGCCCTTGTCGATCTGGGGGAAATAGGGCGTGCCCAGCAGACTCGTCAATACGCACAGGTTGCCGCCCCAGAGTGTGGCGTCGTGCACGGGCTTTTTCAACACAGGCACCTCGTCAGCCGGGAGGTCTTTTTTGGGAATGACCCAGCCCGCCCCTTCGCTGTGGCCGTCTGCCATGTCCTCAAAACAGGCTTCGGTAATTTCGTCAGGCTCGCCGGTTTGTCCCCAGTCGTCGATCAGCAAATTGCCTGCCCAGGTCGTGGCATGCGCAGGCCCGGTTTTTGCCAGCAGGGCGGTCTGCAGCGCGGTGAAGTCGCTCAGGCCGACAAACCGGGTGCCTTTCTCTATGGCTTTGGCGATGCGCTTGTAGGGCAGCTTGGGCAGGATGCGCGTCAGGCCATAGCCGCCGCGGCTCAAGAGGGCGATATCGGCGCCACTGGCGGCTGCGCGCTCAATGGCGGCTACACGCGTGGCATCGTCGCCTGCAAAGCGCTGGTGGGTGGTGAGTGCATCAGGGTCAACCTCCACCTCGTGCCCGCGTTGCTGCAGGCGTTGGATGGCACGGCGAAAACCGGCGACGTTGCGCACTGCGCCAGAGGGGGAATAGATATAAATATGAGCCATGAGAAAGCAGAAAACGGAATGGGGGAAGCTATGCGCGCGGCGCAATGCGATCTGAAAACGCCGTGAGCAATGCACAAGCCTGCTGATGCAGCCATTGCCGGAATGCGGCTCCGTTTGCAGGCACGTTCATGCAGGTAACAGCTTTGGCTGCGATTGTGCCACCATCATCGGCTTGGGCAGTGGCACCGTTGGCCCATGATGCCCATTGCAAGGCAGCGCGGTGGCCTGCGTCAGGAAATGGAGCCGACCAGATACGGGTAGCGGCCTCTTGCCCGCTCAACGCCCAGTGCGCATCAAGGTCAAAACGGCTGCTTTGCTGGCATGTTTTTCGCCAAGGCTCAGGCGCTTGTGTTTGCAAAACAAGCGTCTGGTTGAAATCGAGATCGGCCAGATGGGGCTGCAACAATGCAGCGCTGTCGTGCAGCAAGGCCGCACGATGGGCGTGTTTGGCAAACCCGGCCTGTTGCAGCCATTGATGCAGCAGTGCTGCATGCCATGCCAGGCTGTGTCGCTGCACTTTTTTGGGTTTGTCGCTTTGACCGTGGCCCGGCAGATCAGGCACCAGCACGCGCCAGCCTGCCTTGTGGAACAAGGGAATCAGCTCCGCCCACAACAGGCTGTAGCTGGCGTAGCCATGCAACAAGAGCAGGGCAGGCCGATGAATTTCGCCGGGCGCGGTGTCGATCACATGCATGCGCCACGGTGTGCTGTCGGGTTCATCGGGGTCTGCCAGCAACACAAAACGGCTCCACGGTTCAAGCAACTGCAGCGCCTCCATATCTGCAAAATGACTGGCGGGCACACGCAAGGCATCTTCACGCAGCGGGGCGTGCGCGGGCTGTTGGCGCAGCTTGCCGTGTTCACGTCGGCGTTCGCTGAAAAATGTCTGGATTGCCGTGATGCATTGCGCACGCAACGCTTCTTCTGCAGTGTTTTGGGGCATGAACGGTTCGCAGACGGTCTGGTGGTTCAGCGTATCGTTCGCAAACAGATCCAGCACAGAACCTGCG
>JAUNUE010000100.1:0-6184 GCA_030538335.1 Allobrachymonas sp.
CACGGCGCCGTCGCCATAGCTCATCAGCACGTAGTTGCCCACCCACAGCGGCACCGCGGCTCCGGTCAGCGGGTGCGTCACGGTCAGGCCCGTGTCCATGCCTTCTTTTTCTTTCAGCGCCAGTTCGGCCTCGGTGGTGCCGCCTTCCTTGCAGTGGGCGATGAATGCCGCCAGCGCCGGATTGCTTTGCGCCGCATGCGCAGCCAAGGGGTGCTCAGGTGCCACGGCCGCGAACGTCACACCCATGATGGTGTCGGCGCGCGTGGTAAAGACGTACATTCTGCCGTCCTGGATCAACTGCCCGCTGGCATCGCGAATGTCGTGGGTGAAGGCAAAGCGCACGCCTTCGCTTTTGCCGATCCAGTGCTCCTGCATCAGCCGCACGCGCTCGGGCCAGCCATCCAGCGTGGCCTTGGGATTACCCACCTGCACATGGTCGAGCAGCTCTTGCGCGTAATCGGTGATCTTGAGGTAGTAGCCGGGAATTTCGCGCTTTTCTACCAACGCGCCGGTGCGCCAGCCACGGCCATCGATCACCTGCTCGTTGGCCAGCACGGTCATATCGACCGGATCCCAGTTCACCACCTGGGTTTTGCGGTAGGCAATGCCCTTTTCCAGCATCTTCAAAAACAGCCACTGGTTCCATTTGTAATAGCTGGCGTCGCAGGTCGCCACTTCGCGGCTCCAGTCGATTGCCAGCCCCATGGCCTGCATCTGCTGCTTCATGTAGGCGATGTTGTCGTAAGTCCATTGGGCGGGCGGCACCTTGTTCTTGAGCGCGGCGTTTTCGGCGGGCAGGCCAAAGGCATCCCAGCCCATGGGCATGAGCACGTTGTAGCCCTGCATGCGCAGGTGGCGCGTGAGCATGTCGTTGATGGTGTAGTTGCGCACATGGCCCATGTGCAGCTTGCCGCTGGGGTAAGGCAGCATGGAGCAGGCGTAGAATTTTTTCTTGCCTGCGTCTTCGGTCACGCGGTAGGCATCGGCGGCGTTCCAGGCGGCCTGGGCCGCACCTTCAACCTCTTGGGGCTGGTAGTTTTCTTGCATGGTGGGGGAATTTTGTCGGTAAGAACAGGTCAATGGCGCATTCTAGAGCCTTGGGCGCTACACCCCTGACCACAGCAGCGAACCTGCAATCACCCACATGGTGATGGCGATGAGGCCGTCGAGCACGCGCCAGGCCTTGGGCGTTGCCAGCAGCGGGCGCAACAGGCGCGCGCCGTAGCCCAGGCTGAAGAAAAACACAAAGGAACCGAGCGAGGTGCCGAGCCAGAAATACCAGTTCTGCGGCACATAGCGCGTGGAAAGGCCGCCAATCAACACCACCGTATCGAGGTAGACATGCGGATTGAGCAGGCTGATCATCAGGCAGGTCAGCACGGTTTTGGACAAGGTTTGCCGACCATTGCTGTTGTCAGCCTGCAGCGCGCCCGTGCCTTTGAAAGCCGATACTGCATTGCGCCAGCCGTACCACAGCAAAAATGCCGCACCGCCGTAGCGCGCCAGCGGAATGATCCACGGCCAGCGTGCCACCAGGATGTGAAAACCGCCCACGCCCAGCGCCATGAGAACGGCATCCAGCCCTGCACACGTCACGCACACCCAGAAAACGTGCTCGCCCTTGACGCCCTGGCGCAGCACAAAGGCGTTTTGTGCGCCGATGGCGAAGATCAGGGAGATGCAGGTAACAAAGCCAGTGAGCACCACCTGGGCGGGGTGCATCACTCGGCAACTCCCGCAGGCTCTGGCAAGGCGTCAGCCGGGTTGTCAACAACCGCCACAGGTGCAGGCGTGATGGTGCCCAGGCGGCCATAAAGCGACTGCCTTTGTCCCGGCTGCAGCAGCAGCGCGTAGTTCACGCTGTTGGCCAGCACTTTTTTGACGTAATCGCGCGTTTCGCCAAAAGGGATGTTCTCGGCCCAGATCGCGCCTTCCTGCACCGGGCCTTCGCGCCAGCGGCGCGGGCGGCCCGGCCCGGCGTTGTAGGCCGCACTGGCCATGGCCATGGAGCCGCCAAACTCCCCCTGCACCTGCTGCGCCAGATACGCCGTACCCAGTTGCACATTGCCCTCAATGCTGTTGAGGCTGGGCGGTACGCCCAGGCCCAGCTTGCGCGCCACCGCCCGCGCTGTACCGGGCATGACCTGCATCAGGCCCGACGCGCCAACATGGGAACGCGCCGCCGGTGCAAAACGGCTCTCTTGCCGGATCAGCCCCAGCACCCATGCCGGGTCAATGCCCGTTTGCTGGCTGTAGCCCACAATCGTGTTGCGGTACGGCATGGGAAAGCGCTGCTGCATGTGGATGTGGTCGCGCGTGCGCTCGCTGGTGTTGATGCAACGATCCCACCACTGCTGGCTGCACGCCAGATCCGCTGCACGCAGCAGGTCGCGGTCGTTCATGCCGCCGTGCAGATGCAGGTTGGTGTGGTAGTTCCATTCGCGGGTCGCTTCACTGTTCAAACCCAGGTTGCGGGCGTAGAAAGCACGCTGGATGCCCGGCTGCGCGCGCATGGTGGCACGCCCCTGCACCGACAGGGCAGCAGGCGCCCGGGGCATGGTGATACGGCCCTGCAACTCTTCTTGCGCCAGCAATTCGTAAAACCCGTAGTTGCCCGCAATGCTGCGCAACAGTCTTTCGGCTTGGGGCGGGCGCTGCGCAGGCTGCTTCGCGCCGTTTTGCAGGCTGCGTGCCAGCCAGTAAGCCCACACCGGCTCTTGCTGGCTGGCCGCAGGCATGGCTTCGATGGCGCGCTGCGCGACCGGCCATTGCCCGTGGCGCAAGGCATTGCGCGCCATCCAGCCCAGGTGGTCCTCACCGAGGTTGCGCAATTGCCGCACCTGCGCAAAGTAGTTGGGGGTTTGCAAATCCAGATTCAGCGCGGCCTGGCGGCCAATGCTGCCCCACGCCCAGTCGCGCTGGGCTTCGGTCAATGCCGCCACTGCAGGTCCTTGCAGCCATTGCGCGGCAGAACCGGGGTTGAGCGCGGCCAGCCGCGCCACCGCCAGCACGGCCAGTTCGCGGTTGCTGCCACTGGCAAGCGGTGCGGTGAACAGATAGCTTTCGGGGTTGGCAAACAATGCCGGCACTTGTGTGGCTGCATCGGCATCCACAATGGCCACCGCCTCGCGTGCGGCGCTGGCCTGGCGGCGCTCGGCCGCATCACGCGCCTTGTGCCAGATATCTTGCGCAGAAATGCCGCCCTGTGCATACAAACGGCTGGCCGCAGCAATGCAGGCGCTGCCACCCCCGCTGCGGCTGAACCAGGCTTCGCGCAGCATCAGCACAGCTTCTTCGCGTGAGATACCGAGTGGCTGCGCTGCCTGTATGGCGTAACACCGCACGGCCTGGTCGTCGCGCATGCGAAAAGCCGGGTAGTAACGGGCAAACGCTGCCGTGTCGCCGCTCTGGCCCAGTTGCAGCAACCAGTCGTTGCGCAGCCGATCTTCCTGATAGCTGCCTGCATAGCGCTGCAAAAAGGCATCCACTTCGGCGGCGCTGGCGCTGGGCAGGCGCGTGTTCAACTCCCAATACGCGGCCCAGGGTTCCAACACATGGCCTGTGGCCTGCGGTAACAGGCTGGTCAGCGTTGCGCTGTTTTTGCTGCGGTAGGCCTGCGCCATGGCGAGAATGACCTCGTCAGACGCTGCAGGCGTGGTGACGGGTGCCGTGTCAAACTCTGCCGGGTTATCGGCCTGGGCGACCAATACGTCCTGATTGGCAGGCAATGCTGCTTCATCCGCAGCAGAGAAGCGCCCTTGCGCGGCAGAAAAAGTCGTCAGCCCCAGCCCGAGGCACACGGCCAGCAAAGCCAGCCCTTCGGCCATGCGGCCGGGCTGTTGAGCCGGTTTGCGGCGCGAGGCCAACTTTTTCGACGACACAGAAGAAGTACGTGGTCTTGCATCCATAGGAAGGCATTATCGCCAAGACTGAATACAGTGTTTTGCTGCTGCGCTTTCAAACAGGAACTGTTACCATTTCAACCTTGCGCCGCAAACCCGCCCCTTACCCTTCTGACGCATGCACACACCGCCACAACCTGACAAAAAAGCCCTGCGCGAGCAACTGCTGGCGCAACGCATGGGGCTGCGCAACCGGCTGGAACTGTCGGAGCGCCTGCAAAGCGTGATGCGCATGTGGCTGCTGCGCCGCACCGATACAGTCATTGGTGCCTACTGGCCGATCAAGGGCGAATTCGACCCGCTGCCCGCCCTGCACCGCTGGAAAGAAGACGGCGAACTGCTGGAACGCCAGCAACTGCGCCGCATCGGGCTGCCCGTGGTCAACAAGGAGCACAAGACCTTGGCGTTCCACGCCTGGTATCCGGGCTGCCCGACCGAAGAAGACGCCTACGGCATTCCCAAGCCCAAAGACACCGAAGTGATTGTGCCCACCCTGCTGTTTGTGCCGTGTGTGGGTTATGGGCCGGGCGGCTACCGCCTGGGTTACGGCGGCGGGTTTTACGACCGCACGCTGGCCACGCTGCAACCGCATCCCTACACCGTGGGTCTGGGTTTTGCGCAGGGCTTCATCCCCGACCTGCTGCCCGAGCCGCACGATGTGCCGCTGGATGCCATTCTCAACGAGAACGGCGTGGTCTGGCCCCTGGATTGATCCCCGCAGGAGAGCAGGTTCAAGCCCATAAAAAAACCGCCCTGTTTCCAGGGCGGTTGCGTCAAAGCCTTGCCGTAGAACTTACGACAGGCGGTAGAGCTGCTGGCCCTGGATGCGCACGTTCTCACCAATGCGCACATTCGGGTTCTGCGGATAGTCGAACGTGCGCAACTGGTTGTCGTTGCCGCGCACCGTGACACGGTAGATGGTCTGGCCAGTGTATTGGCCATAGCCGCCCTGTTGCTGCACGACATGACCGATCAGGGCACCCACCACCGCACCTGCCGCGGTGGCAATGGCACGCTCCTCGGAATCGGATTTGCGGGCAATCTGGTTGCCAATGGCGCCGCCTGCCACGCCACCGATCAAGGTACCGGTGTTGAGCACCGAAGGCGCAGCACCGCCACCCTGGTAGGTTTGTACATTCACGACCTGGCCGTAGCCGTTGTAGCTGTAA
This sequence comes from Allobrachymonas sp., assembly GCA_030538335.1. GTDB lineage: Bacteria > Pseudomonadota > Gammaproteobacteria > Burkholderiales > Burkholderiaceae_C > Brachymonas. Next base: position 5,072 of record JAUNUE010000100.1, read on the forward strand.
TCATTGGCATAACCCGGCTGGTTGGGCGCACCATAGGTGGGAGAGCCGGGGTAGGCGGTGTTGTAGGGATCAGGGCCATAGGGCACAGCGCACCCGCCCAGAACCAGGGCACTGGCAGCCAGTGCCACCACGGGAGTAAAACGCGAACGGATCATGGCAACCTCTCTTTTAATGGGAACAATGAGGCATTCATCATTCCACAAAAGCAACGCAGCGGTTGTTAATGGGGTGTTACCAAACGCAGATTTTGTAGAACCTGAAAAGCAGCGCAGCCCTGTATTCAAGCCGTTTCAGGTGTCTTGTTCCTGCTGGCTTTCCAGGCCCCGAACAAGGCCAGCACGCCGGGAACCAGGATCAGGCCCCAGATGATGATCTGCAGGTTCTCCTGTACCCACGGGATGTTGCCAAAGAAATAGCCTGCCGCTGTCACGCCAATCACCCAGAGCACGCCCCCCACCACGTTGTACAAAGTGAACTTGCCGCGGCTCATGTGCGCCACGCCGGCCACAAAGGGCACAAAGGTGCGCATGAAGGGCATGAAGCGCGCGAGGATGATGGTGATGCCGCCATAACGCTCGTAAAAGGCATTGGCCTGCTCAAACGCTTTCTTGTTGAAGAAGCGCGAGTTCTCCCATTGAAAGACCTTCGGCCCCATCCACCGGCCAATGGAGTAGTTGCACTGGTCGCCCAGAATGGCCGCCACAAGCATCAGCCCTGCGGCCAGGTCGTAACGCAGTTGCCCGGTGGCGCACAGCGCGCCCACGATGAACAACAACGAATCGCCCGGCAAAAAGGGCATGACGACCACACCCGTTTCCACAAACAGGATCAGGAACAGCAAGGCATAAATCCACGGCCCGTAGTTTTGCACCAGCGTGATGATGTGCTGGTCGATATGCAGGATGAAGCTGATCAGGAACTGGATAACTTGCATGAAGGGGAATGGAATAGGCAGGTAGAAGCAAAACGGATTATGACGCAGGCCGCATGGTGGTTCGGCCGCGTGGTGCAGTCAGCCAGCTCGCCACCACCAGCACCCCTACGCCCGCCAACACACCAAACACCCCCGACGACACCGGCTGGATGCCCCACCACAGGGGCCACTGCTGCAAG
>JAUNUE010000100.1:6194-6679 GCA_030538335.1 Allobrachymonas sp.
ACCCCAAAACCCGCCAGCATGCCCGCAACGGCACCCGCGCGCGTGGCCCCACGCCAGAAAATGCCCAGCACCAGTGCGGGCACAAAGCTTGACGCCGCGAGCGAAAAAGACGCCGCTACGAGTTGCAGGATATCGCCAGGCCGGTGCGCGGCCACATACGCCGCCGCCAGCGCCATGCCCAACAACACCTGTTTGGAAAGCATGACACGCCGCGTCTCGGACGCCTGCGGGTTGATCTCACGGTAGTACCCGTCGTGCGCCAGCGTAGTGCCTATGGTCAGCAACAGGCCGTCGGCGGTTGACAGCGCCGCCGCCAGCCCGCCCGCCGCCACCATGGCCGACACCACATACGGCAAGCCCGCAATTTCGGGCATGGCCAGCATCACCAGATCCGGGTCCATCTGCAATTCGGCGAACTGCAAAATGCCGTCCTGGTTGATGTCCTGCACCTGCAGCAACTCGCCATCCACGCGGTTCCAGTTGCT
>JAUNUE010000101.1 GCA_030538335.1 Allobrachymonas sp.
CCAAACCCTTGCGTCATTGCGAGCCGCCGCAGGCGGCGTGGCAATCTGCTTGTTTTTCGGCCATGCCCCAAGATTGCCGCGTCGCGCTTTGCGCTCCTCGCAATGACACGGCTCTGGCGCTGAGCGTGCTCTCCGGGGAGATTTTGATCAGTCGCCAAAGCAAAAAAACCTGCCTTCGCGCACAATGCAGCCATGACTGCAAAAGAACCTGCTTTCTGGCGCCTGGCCTGGCGCACGCTGTGGCGTGACGTGCGCGCCGGTGAGCTGCGCCTGCTGCTGGTGGCGCTGACCCTGGCCGTGGCTGCGCTGACGGCGGTGGCCTTCTTTTCCAACCGGCTCGATGCGGCTTTGCGCCGTGATGCGGCGCAGTTGCTGGGGGGTGATCTGGTCATCAGTGGGGACAACCCCTTGCCCGCCGCATTTACCGACAAGGCACAGGCGCTGGGCTTGCGCATGACGCAGACCCAAACCTTTCCGACCATGGCACGCGCTACCGAAGACAAAGGCGGGGCCGGGCGTTTGGTGTACCTCAAGGCGGTGGATGATGCCTACCCCTTGCGCGGCGTGTTGCGCGTAAGCAGCGACAGCCGCTGGGAGCCGGGCATGCCCGATGCACCTGCGGCACAGGCCATCCAGCCGGGGCAGGTGTGGGTAGAGGCACCGCTGCTCGAAACCCTGGGCTTGCAGGTGGGTGATACCTTGCTGCTGGGCAATTCTGCGCTGCATATTGCCCACGTGTTGACGCAAGAGCCGGATCAGGGCGGCGGCTTTATCAGCTTTGCGCCCCGCGTGCTGCTGCATGCGGCTGATCTGCCCGCTACCGGTCTGGTGCAACCGGCCAGCCGGGTGAATTACCGGCTGGCGATGGTGGGGCAGGCCGCAGCCGTGCGCGATTACACCACCTGGGCGCGCGCTGAAGTGGACAAACCCGGTGCCACGGGCTTGCGCGTGCGCTCGCTTGAAGACGACAACCCGCGCATGCAGGAGGCGCTGGGGCGCGCCAGCAACTTTCTCAATCTGGTGGCCTTGCTCACCGCTTTGCTCAGTGCGGTGGCTGTGGTGCTGGGTACGCGCAGTTTTGCTGCACGGCATCTGGATGGCTGCGCCATGCTGCGGGTGCTGGGCCTGCGCCAGCGCACCATTGCGCTGGCCTACAGCACCGAATTTGTGCTGGCCGGGCTGGCGGGCAGCGTGCTTGGCATCGCGTTGGGCTATGGCGTGCACTATGGTTTTGTGGCCTTGCTGGGTGGCATGCTGCGTACCGACTTGCCACCACCGGGCATCCAGCCTGTGTTGCTGGGTCTGGGCGTGGGCATGACGCTGCTTCTGGCTTTCGGGTTGCCGCCGGTGCTGCAAATGGCCGATACGCCCGCGCTGCGCGTGATCCGGCGTGAGCTGGGGCGGCTCAAGCCCGCGTCGGCGCTGGTGATTGCAGCAGGCGTGATCGGCTTTGCCGCCTTGCTGCTGGCAGCCAGTACCGATCTGAAAATGGGTGGCGTTGCGGTGGGCGGTTTTGCCGCAGCCGTGCTGCTGTTTGTCTTGCTCGGCTTTGCCGCGGTGTGGTTGTTGCAACAGGCCGCGCAAACCGGATGGGCGCAGGGTTTGCCGCAAGGCATGCGTTTGGCGATTCGCCAGTTGGGTGCCAGACCCACGTTTGTGGTGGTGCAGATCAGCAGCCTGTGTCTGGGCTTGATGGCGCTGGCGCTGCTGGTGATTTTGCGCACCGACCTGGTGCAAAGCTGGCGCGATGCCACGCCGGCCGATGCGCACAACCGCTACGTCATCAACATCCTGCCCGAGCAGGCCACGGATTTTCAACAGACCTTGCGCGACGGCGGCGTCGGCCAGTACGACTGGTACCCGATGGTGCGCGGGCGGCTGATTGCCATCAACGGCAAGCAGGTGCTGCCTTCGCATTACGCTGACGAGCAGGCGCAGCGCCTGTTGCAGCGTGAATTTAACCTGAGTTACAGCGCCGAGCCGCCGCCGTGGAACCCGATCACGCAAGGCGCATGGAGGCAGGGCGATGCCCACGGCATCAGCATGGAAGAGGGCATCATGAAAACGCTGAGCCTGAAAATGGGCGACCGCGTGGTGTTTGATATGGGCGGGGTGCAGCGGGAAAGCACCATTACCTCGGTGCGCAAGGTCAACTGGAGTTCCATGCACGTCAACTTCTTTGCCATGTACCCGCTGCCCAGCATCGGGGACGAGGTGGCGGCGACCTGGATTACGTCGTACCGCTCACCCACGCGTGTGCCCGGCCAACCCAGCCTGGATTACCGCTTGCTGCAAAGCTACCCCAACATCACGCAGGTGGATATGGACAGCACCTTGCACCAGGTGCAAACCGTGCTCGACAAGGTGATCCGCGCGGTGGAACTTTTGTTCGGTTTTGGTCTGGCTGCGGGTGCATTGGTGCTGTTTGCCACGGTGGCCAGCACACGCGAAGAACGTGCGCATGAATTTGCCATCATGCGCGCCCTGGGCGCACGCACCGCGCTGCTGCAGCGCGTGCAAAACGCCGAACTGCTGGCCGTAGGCGCAGTGGCAGGCTTGCTCGCAGGCGCAGTAGCCTTGGTCATTGGCTGGGCATTGGCGCACTACGTCTTTGAGTTTGACTGGACGCCAGCCTGGTGGATACTGCCCGCTACCGCAGCCACCGGCGCCTTGCTGGCCTGGGCGGCAGGCTGGTGGAGCTTGCGCAATGTGCTCAAACAACCCGTGGTGCAGAGCCTGCGTGCCGCAGTTTAAAACCGTTTCAGAGATCAGCTTTCCACGTCTGCCAGACTGAAAAACTCCGTCTGGTCGTTGTACGAAAAAATCTCGGCGTAGCGGCCCCAGTTGATGACCGAATCGAGCGTTTCCTGGGCGGCGGCGTCGGTCAGAAAGTCTTCAAGCTCCTGCTCAAAGCGCACGCGCGGGGCGTGGTGGCCGGGGCGCTCGCCCAGCACCTGGCGGATGTGCGCGGCCAGCGGCACCGATTGCAGCAGGTGTTCGGCACACTGCACCTTGCGCTGTTGCGTGTCGTATTCGGCAAAATTGCGGCCAGCGGTGGTGAGCATGATGTCGCCCGTGTGCACTTCGGCAAAACCGAGGAGTTGCAGCATTTCAGCCACGGGGAACAACTCGTCCACTTCGAGTTGCAGCGTGCGGGCAATTTCGGGCATGTCGGCCTTGCCCTTGTACGGTTCGGCGGCCAGCGTTTCGATCAGGCCCGCGATCAGGTTGGTGGAGACATGCGGCAGCGGGCTGCCCAGTTCCAGCCCTTTTTTCGGCGTGCCGTCGCTTGGGCGGCTGGTCATGCGGGCGTAGATTTCATCGACCAGGGCGCGAAACGACGGATCGAGCCGGTTGCGCGGGTGGGCAAACGGCACCTTGATTTCGGCCACGATGCGGCCGGGGTTGGACGACAGCACGAGGATGCGGTCGCACAGGAACACCGCCTCTTCGATGTTGTGCGTCACGATCAGGATCGCTTTGGTCGGCATGCGCTTTTCCGTCCACAGATCCAGCAGGTCGGTACGCAGCGTTTCTGCCGTGAGTACGTCAAGCGCCGAGAAAGGCTCGTCCATCAGCAGCAGCGTAGGATCGACCACCAGCGCCCGGGCAAAACCCACGCGCTGGCGCATGCCGCCCGACAACTCACGCGGGTAGGCGTTTTCGAACCCGTCGAGGCCGATCAGGTCAATTGCTGCCAGGGCGCGTTTGCGCCGCTCGTCGGCAGGTACGCCCAGTGCCTCAAGCCCGGCTTCGACGTTTTGCAGCACGGTGAGCCAGGGGAACAGCGCAAAGGTCTGGAACACCATCGCCACGCCCTTGGCCGGGCCGCTGAGCGGTTGGCCGTTGTAGACGACCGTGCCCGATGAAGGTTCGATCAGGCCGCAGATGATGCGCAGCAAGGTAGATTTGCCCGAACCCGATCGCCCCAGCAACCCGACAATTTCTCCCTCGTGCAGCGTGAGATTGGCGTCTTCCAGCACCAGCACCTCGCCCTGCGCCTTGTCAAAGCCGCGCGAAACGTGTTCTACGCGCAGGATTTCGGGGTTGGCAAGCGGTGCCACGGCGTGTTGGTGGGTGGTGGCGGTGATGTCGTTCATGAGGCAATCCACAAAATGATTCAGACGCAAACAAGTAGAGTCTCAATTGATGCGCAATTGCGCTTCGGCGTAAGCGTACAAAGGCCGCCACAAAAGGTGCCCCACCAGCGTGACGAGCAGGGCCATGACGGCAATGCCGACGATGGTGCGCGGGAAGTTGGCATCGGCCGTGGCCTGTGCAATATAGGCGCCCAGGCCGCGTGCCGTCAGGCGCGTGTCGCCCCATTGCACGTATTCAGAGACGATGCTGGCGTTCCACGCGCCGCCCGAGGCGTTGATGGCACCCGTGATGTAGTACGGGAAGATGCCCGGCAGCATGATCTTGCGCCACCACTGCCAGCCCTTGATGTGCAGGTTGGCCGAAACTTCTCGGTAGTCGTTGGGAAAGGCGCTGGCGCCCGCAATGACGTTGAACAGGATGTACCACTGCGTGCCCAGGATGAGCAGCGGCGACAGCCAGATGTTGGCGTTGAGCTGGTAGCGCGCAATCACCATCACGAAAACCGGAAAGAACAGGTTGGCCGGAAACGCCGCGAGAAACTGCGCCAGCGGCTGTATTTTTTGTGCCAGACGCGGGCGCAGCCCGATCAAGATGCCAATGGGCACCCACACCACCGAAGCCAGCGCAATCAGCAGCATCACGCGCAGCAGGGTCAAGCCACCGAGCAGCAGCACCTCGCCCACATCGGCCCAGCCCATGCTTTGGCTCACATAGCCCACCACGCGCCAACCCAGCCAGAGCACGACCAGCAAGACCGCACCGCCCCATACGATGTCGCCCGCTTGCTGCATGCGGTACTGGCGACGTTCGAACGTCGCGCCCGTCATGCCATGGGCTTGCAGTGCCGGAGCCACGCGTGACGAGGCAGAGGGCCACAGCCGCAGGCGGGCGACGAAAGCCAGCAACTGGCCCACCGGGATCAGCAACTGGTGGATCAGCCGCGTGCGGCGGATCAGGTCGAGCAGCCACGATTCGGGCGCAATGCCGCTGCTGCTGTTGTCGAGGCGGAACTTGTCGGCCCAGGCCACCAGCGGGCGGAACAGCAACTGGTCGTAGGCAAGAATCACCAGCGTCATCGCCACAATCACCCAGCCCACCGCGCCCAGTTGTTGTTGCGCAATGGCCTGCGCCAGGTACGCGCCAATGCCGGGCAGGATGATGGTCTGGTTGCCCACGGTAATGGCTTCGGATGCCACCACAAAGAACCATGCGCCCGACATCGACATCATCATGTTCCATACCATGCCGGGCATGGCAAAGGGCACTTCGAGCTTCCAGAAGCGCTGCCAGGCGGTGAGGTGAAAGCCGCGTGAAACTTCGTGCAGGTCGCGCGGCACGGTGCGCAGCGACTGGTAGAAGCTGAACGTCATGTTCCAGGCCTGGCTCGTGAAAATGGCGAAAATGGCAGCCAGTTCGGCGCCGAGCACGCGGCCCGGAAACAGGCCGAGAAAAAACGTCACGGTAAAAGCGATGAAGCCCAGTACCGGCACCGACTGCAGGATGTCAAGAATCGGCACCAGCACCTGCCCCGCGCGGCGGCTCTTGGCGGCCAGCGTGCCATACGCCAGCGTAAAGACGAGCGACGCGGCCATGGCGGCCAGCATGCGCAGCGTGGTCAGCATGGCGTAATACGGCAGGCGCGCCGGATCGAGCGTAATCGCCTGGGTCTGCAGCGTCGCCATGGGCGCCTGCGTTTCGTGGTAACCCACCGCCATCATGCCGATCAGGCCGATGATGAGCGGGAAAGCGATGAAATCCCAACGGTTGGGCAGCAGGCGCAAGACCGAAGCGGGCACGCGGTGGCGGGCGCTGAACGTTGGCGTTTGCTGGTCTTTGGTTTCCATCGTTCATGCTCCAACATCGCATACGCTTAGGGTTATGGCTGGCTTTTGCCGTCAGCGGGCGGATTCTATTCCTCTTCCGTAAGGCGGAGGACCTTTTGCACCAAAATCGTCTATCCTCAAGCTTGTTTTGATTTCCCAATTTTCTGTACGCCATGCCTGTTTTTCACCACAACACCACGCCTGAAGCCATTGCCGAACCCAAGCGCGGTTTTTATCCCGAGATCGAGCCGTTCAAGACCGGTTTTCTCGAAACGGATGACGGCCACAAAATCTACTGGGAACTGGTTGGCAACCCCGAAGGCAAGCCGGCGGTGTTTCTGCATGGCGGGCCGGGGGCAGGGTGCAATGCCAGCCACCGGCGCGTGTTCGACCCGCAGAAATACTGCGTTTTGCTGTTCGATCAGCGCGGCTGTGGCCGTTCGCTGCCGCACGCCAGCCTGGAAAACAACACCACCTGGCATCTGGTGGACGACATCGAAAGTCTGCGCAAAATGCTGGGTGTGGAAAAGTGGCAGGTGTTTGGCGGCTCGTGGGGCAGCACGCTGGCGCTGGCCTATGCACAACAGCATTCGCAGCGCGTAAGCGAACTGGTGCTGCGCGGCATCTTCACCATCCGCAAGGAAGAAATCAACTGGTTCTACCAGTACGGCGCATCGATGATCTATCCAGATCTGTGGGAGGGTTATCTCGCGCCCATTCCCGAAGCAGAGC
>JAUNUE010000102.1 GCA_030538335.1 Allobrachymonas sp.
CATCAATTTCAACGTGCCTCCCCACGGACGTGAAGGCGCACACCTGTAAATCGTCTGACAGTTGGGCGGACGGGTCAACCAGTGCCGTGGGATGGATGTGTGGCACGCCTGTGTCCTTTCGCTTTCCGTCAATCCTGAATCTTGCGCACGGCGCACATCAGGTCCACCTCGCAGGCCAGCTCGTCTTCGACATGCAGCGTAACGTGGTATTTGTAGATGCCACCACGGGCACGTTCGGCCACAACCTCAATCACCAATTGGTCGCCCGCGATGACCGGACGCTTGAAACGTGCGTTGTCTATACCCGCGAGGTAGTACAGCGTATCGGGCGGCGGCGGGGTGTCGGCATAGTGGGTATACAGGTACAGCAGGGTTGCCGCCTGGCCTGCCGCCTCCAGCATGAGCACGCCCGGCATGACCGGACGCCCCGGAAAATGCCCGTTGAAAAACGACTCGTTGATGGTGACGTTCTTGATCGCCTTCATGCGTTTGTTGGGCAACTCGGCCTCCAACACGCGGTCGATCAGCAAAAAGGGGTAGCGATGCGGCAATAGCTGCATCACCTTGTAGATGTCTAAGGTATGGGTCATGAATCAGTTGGTTTTTGCAATTGTTGCTCCAGCGCACGGATGCGTTCGCGCAGCCTGTACAGCTGCCGTACCGTGGCGGCATTTTTTTCCCAAGAGGCATTATCGTCGAAGGGAAAGTGCCCGCTGTAGGTACCCGGCTTGAAAATGGAGCGCGAAGCAAAGGTCGTGGCCGAAATGTGCACCCCTTTGGCCAGCGTGATATGCCCCATGATATTGGCCGCCCCACCGATGGTCACGCCCTCTTCCACAGTCGTGCTGCCGGCAATGCCTGCATTGGCGGCAATGGCCACGTTCTTGCCCAGATGCACGTTATGGGCAATCTGGATCAGGTTGTCGAGCTTGACGCCATCTTCAATCACCGTGTCTTGCAGCGCACCCCGGTCTACGCAGGTATTGGCGCCAATTTCCACATCATCGCCGATACGCACGGCGCCCAGTTGCTCGATCTTGACCCATTCGCCATTGTCATTGGCAAAACCAAAACCATCTGCACCAATCACGGCGCCGGGATGGATGATGCAGCGCGCGCCTACCGAGCAGCCCTCGCTCAAAGTTACACGGGATTTGAGCCAGGAGCCTGGGCCTACAGAAGCGCCGCGCTCCACCACACACAGCGGGCCAATAATGGCATCAGCCGCCACAGCGGCTTGAGGATGCACGCTGGCTGATGGGTGGATGTGGTAACCCACCGCAGGCACATGGCGCTGCTTCCACCACTGGCTTAAACGCGCAAAGCCTGCATAAGGGTTGGGCATGACAATGCAGTCGCCGCGCTGCCGTGCGGCTTCTTCAGCCCAGGGCGGCACCAGCACACATGCGGCCTGGCTTGAGGGCAACTGATCCGCATATTGGCGTCCGCTCAAAAAGCTGATGTTGTTGCCCGTAGCCGACGCCAGCGGTGCAATCGCATCAATGGGCCGGCTGCGGTCACCATGCAGCACTGCGCCAAATGGCTCCAGAAAATCGGCTATTTCGCCCAAGGCTGTTGTCATCACCCGGCTCCGGAAAGGGATTCTGCAAAACGGCAAAAGGCGCAAGTCATGCGCCTTTTGCCAGAATGATCAGTCGTTGATAGCCTCAAACGTATGCCTTTGTTTTGGGCAGTCCGGAAAATTGTCGCTTATTTTTCGGCGTTGAGAGCGCGCAAGACTTTTTCGGTGATGTCGATGCGGCTGTTGATATAAGCAGCCTCCTGCAGGATGACGTCATATTTTTCCTGCTGGGCAATGCGCTCAACCACCCGGTTGGCTTTCTGCACAAAACGCTGCATCTCTTCGTTTTTGCGGTTCTCCAGATCTTCCTGAAATTCACGGCGCTTTTTCTGGAAGTCGGCATCCTGCGCCATCAACTGGCGCTCCCGTGCCACGCGTTGCGCTTCGTCCAGTTTGGGCGCGTCTTTCTCGAACTGCTCAATGTTTTTTTTCAGTGCATTGCCTTGGACATTCAGTTGCTGCTCACGCCCTGAAAACTCCTGCTTGAGTTTGTTTTGCGCAGCTTTGGCCGCATCGGCCTCGCTGAACAAGCGATCGGTGTTGACAAAACCGACACGTGTAGCAAACGCCTCTTGCGCTGCAACAGGTGCAGCAAAAAGCGCCGATCCGGTCAAGGCCAGTACGGCTGCCGAACGGAAAAGGTATTTGTGCAGCATCATCAGAATGTCGTCCCCATCTGGAATTGGAAGCGTTGCAGTTTGTCGCCTGGCTGTTTGCGCAAGGGTTGGCCAAAAGACAGGCTCAACGGCCCCAGCGGCGAGATCCAGCGCAACCCAACACCTGCCGATACGCGCACCTGCCGGTCTTCTTTGGTCGGCGTATACGTGCGCGACTTGTCTGCATAAACGTTACCCGCATCGATAAAAGCAAACAGCCGCAAGGTCTTGTCGTTGTTGGCACCCGGGAAAGGCGCAATGAACTCTATATTGGTGTTGAACATGCGGGTTCCGCCCACGGCGTAGTAGTTTCCGGTCACGGGGTCCAGCTCTTGTGGCCCGATACCGCCTTCATCAAACCCGCGCACCGAGCCGATACCGCCCATATAGAAGTTCTTGTAGAACGGGAAACAGTTCTCCTTGATGCCAGAGGCTGCATCGGTGCGGCAGCTCAGTCCTTTGCCATACCCTGCATCAAGATTGAACATGAAGGCAAAACTCTTGCCCAGAGGGAAATAGTGCTGGTATTTGTAGGTCGCCATGGCATAGCGCATCTTGCCCGCGGGACTCAAAATGCCGTTGATGCGATGCATATACCCGGACGTGGGCACCAGAGAACTGTCACGTGTATCGCGCGACCAGCCTATACTCAATGGCACACCGATTGCATTTTTTCCGTAGTAATCAATATAGTTCTGGTAGGAAGGCAGGAGCGCCTCTTCACCGCGTTTGATGCCGTAACGCTCAATGCCTATGCCGAAATTGACAGTGTTGTTTTCGGAAAAAGGCACCCCGAAAGAAACCCCCGCTGCCTCCGACTGGATCACGTAGCTGCGGCGGCTTCCTTGGGTATCCCAAGGTTGCTTTCGGGTATGCGATGCATAAAACGTTCTTGAAATACCCGAAGTCGTAAAGTACGGATCGGTAGAGCTGAGTGACAGTACGCGATTGAACTTGCTGGTGTTAATTTCCAGCGCGGCAGACTGCCCGGAGCCAAAAATGTTTTCCTGGCTTAAATTGAAGGAAAACGACAGCTTGTCGCTGGAGGAGTATCCCGCCCCCAGTTGCACCGATCCAGTCGGGCGTTCAACGACCGTTACATCCAGGTCGGCCTGATCAGGACGGCCCTCAATGGGCTTGGTCTCGATCTGCACGTCGTTGAAATAACCCAGACGATCCAGCCGCTCTTTGGACAGCTTGATTTTCTCGGCATCAAACCACGATGCCTCGTACTGGCGCATTTCACGGCGTACCACTTCGTCACGTGTTTTGGTATTGCCTGCCACGTTGATGCGGCGGATGTAGGCACGCTGCCCCGGCTCGGCCACCAATGCCAGTTCAACCTGTTGTTTGTCAGTCTGGATAATGGGCTTGGCTGCCACCTGCGCAAAAGCATAGCCATAGCTGCCGAAACGCTTTTTGATTTTGTCGATGGTCTCGGTCACATCGTCAATCTTGTAGGGCTGGCCCGGTTTGATATTGATCAGGGACTGGAACTCTTCGTTTTTATCGAGATAATTTCCTTGCATGGAAACCGCAGAAACCACGTAGCGCGGCCCTTCGGTCACGTTGACTGTCACGGCCATGTTGCGGCCATCGGGTGCCAGCGCCACCTGCACCGAGTCAACACGGAACTCCATATACCCCCGGTTGTGGTAGAAGCTGCGGATGGCGTCCAGATCGGTATTGAGTTTGTTGTCGGAATAGATGTCTGACTTGGTGTACCACGACAACCAGCTTCCGGTATCGAGCTGCATTTCATCGCGCAGGGTTGCGTCGGAAAACGCCTGGTTGCCCACGAAATTGATATCGCGCACCTTGGCCTTTTCGCCATCGCGAATCGTGAACAGCACGTTGACGCGGTTGCGTTCCACCGGGGTGATGGTGGGAGTGATTTCGGTGTTGTAGAAACCCTTGGTCTGGTACTGGCGCTTCAACTCCTGAATGGCGCGGTCTTCCATGCCCTTGTTGTACGGGCGGCCCGATTCGATGCCCATATTGGCCAAACCCGCCAACAGTGCTTTCTTGTCAAATTCACGCGAGGCGTTGATGTCTACCGTGTTGATGGTCTGGCGCTCCTGCACCACGATCACCATCTGGTTGCCGCGAACATCAATGCGCACGTCCTGGAACAGCCCCAAGGCAAACAGCGAGCGGATGGCCGCAGCGCCGCGCTCATCATCGTAGGTGTCGCCCACCTTTACCGGAATGGTGCTGAAGACCGTACCGGCATCCACACGTTGCAGCCCTTCGACCTGGATGTCCTGGATGACAAACGGGTCTGCTGCCCAGGCTGCCTGGCCCAACAACACAAGGCTGGCTGCAGCAGCAACAGATTTCAGGCGAAAGACAGAGCGGGAAGTATGAAGTTTCATGAGTAAAGGAAACTGTGCGCATCCCGGGCTGGCGCATCAACCCAAGTGGCGGGATATATCGTTGAAAGTGGCAATCAGCATCATGCCGCCCAGCAAAACAAGCCCGACCTTTTGCATGCGCTCAAGCCAAAGGTCGGAAACAGGTTTGCCAGTAACGGCCTCCCACAGATAATACATCAGGTGCCCCCCGTCCAGAACGGGCACGGGCAACAAATTCAATACCCCCAGACTCACGCTGATCAGCCCCAGAAAAGACAGGTAAGCCCCCCACCCGGCGTGGGCCGAGCGGCCCGCATAGTCGGCAATGGAGAGTGGGCCACTCAAATTCTTGTAAGAAATCTGGCCTGTGAGCATTTTCACGAATCCTTTCACGCTCAACGCGGCCACTTCCCATACCTGTTGGGCACCGCGCCGCAAGCCATCGACCAGGCCATAGCGCACAAATACGGTTTCAGGATTCTGGTCCGGCTGGATGCCCACCAAAGCCCTTTTGGCGCCATCCGCGCCTGCTTCTACGGAAGGGGTAACGTGCAGTTCCATGGTTTGGCCCGCACGTTGCACCTGCCATTGCTGCGGCTGGCCGGAAAGGTCGGTCTGGATCAGTTGCGCCAGCGCATAAAAATCAGCGACAGGTTTCTGGTTGATCGTCAGCACCCGGTCGCGGTCTTTCAGCCCCGCCTTGTCGGCCGCGCCGCCGGGAATCACCTGTACCGAAGGCGCCAGCCACGCCCGCCCCACGCCAATGATCTGGCCCAGGCCTTCATCAGCCTCCTGTCCCGGTTTGATCTGGTGCAAAGGCACCACCACTTCACGCTCTTGTGCCGAAGCGGCAGCCGGCAGGGTCGAACGCACGGTCAGCACCACATCTTGCTTGTCGAGTGCCGCCTGCATCAGGTTCCAGTTCAGATGATCAAGCGACTGCACAGCCTGCCACTCACTGGCAGCAGCACGTCGCCATTGCAGCACCTTGTCGCCACTGCGCAAACCCGCTTGCGCCGCCAGGCTTTGCGCCGGGGGCGTAGCCACAATGGCTTGCGCCTGCTGCATGCCATACCAGTTCATGCCTGCGTACAGCAGTGCGGCCAGCAGCAGGTTGGCTATTGGGCCAGCCGCCACAATCAAAAACCGCTTCCAGACTGGCTGCGTATTGAAAGCCAGATGGCGTTCGGCAGGATCCACTTCGCCCTCACGCTCATCCAGCATCTTGACGTAGCCGCCCAGCGGCAGCACGCACAGGGCAAATTCGGTATCGCTGTTTTTGCTCTTCCAGCGCAGCAAAGGCGTGCCAAAACCGATCGCAAAGCGCAGCACCTTCACGCCGCACCAGCGCGCCACCTGAAAATGCCCGTATTCGTGAATGGCCACCAGCAGGCCAATGGCGACGATAAAAGCTGCAAGGGTCAACATGTTTGCCACCTCTGTACCAGGGTTGTTGCCATGGCGCGGGCTTGTGTGTCCAGCGCCATCAAGGTTTCAAGGCTATCAGGTGGGGCAAAAGACGTGTGTTGCAAGGTCTCTGCGTTCACAGCGTAAATCTGGTCAAAGCGGATTTGCCGCTGCAGAAAAGCGGCCACAGCCACTTCATTCGCGGCATTGAACACTGCCGTGGTGCCTGCGGGCGCCTTGAGCACTTCCCAGACCAAGGGCAGGCAAGGGTAACGTTGGGGGTGGCCGTTGCTGTGCACCGATTCGAAATGCATCTGCAACATACCTGAAAAATCCAGCGCCTGCGCCCCGCTTTCGATGCGCTCGGTCCAGGACAGGCCGTACGCAATCGGCACCCGCATGTCGGGCGTGCCCAACTGCGCCACGATGGAGCGGTCATGGTATTGCACCATCGAATGGATGATGCTTTGCGGGTGGATGACCACCTCGATCTGCTCAGGCGCCATGCCGAACAGGTAATGCGCCTCGATGACCTCCAGCGCCTTGTTGACCATGGTGGCGGAATCGACGGAAATT
>JAUNUE010000103.1 GCA_030538335.1 Allobrachymonas sp.
TAAAGACGGTACTGCCACGAAAGAAATCGTAGTAACGATCAACGGCGCGGACGAAATACCGCTGTTGGGGAACAGTTCTGCAACCGTTTCAGAAGAAGGCTTGCCGGGCGGCAACCCTGATGGCCTTCCTGCTGGTTCTGATCACACCGATTCAGCATCTACCAGCGGCACTCTCGATACAACGGGGTCGCCCACAAGCTTCGGGTTTGGCAACACCGCTGTAAGCGATCTGACTGCCTTAAACCTGAAATCAGGCGGTACGGCGCTGGTCTGGAGCCAATCCGGCACCACGCTCACCGGCACCGTGGGTGGGGTTGAAGCCCTGAAGATCACGCTGGATGCCAGTACCGGTGAGTACAACGTGCTGCTGTCCAAGCCGCTGGATCACGCAGACACCACCAAAGAAGATGTGATTACCCTAGACCTGCCGGTTTGGGCGACCAATGCGGTAGGAACGGCCCAAGGCATGCTGGCCGTAATTGTGGAAGATGACAGCCCGCTCTCGGGCAGCGCAACCTTGAATGTAAGCAGTGCTGCACCCACACAAGACACCAACCTGATCTTGATGCTGGACGTTTCGGACTCCATGGGCAGCATTACCGCGGCGCCTACTTCAAGCATGTGGATTGCTGCCAAGGCAGCGAACGATCTGGTTCGTATGTACGATACGTATGGTGATGTGCGCGTTTTGGTGACATTGTTTGGAGGTTCGGCAACAACGATCGGGCCAGCGACCGGAGATGGAACATTTGCCGCAGCCAAATGGATGACGGTAAGCGAAGCCATTACCGCCATTGACAAGGCGTCAATGAATGGTGGGCAGACGAATACGCAAGCGGCGCTTGTCAATACCATCAACGCCGTCAATACCCTGACTACCGGTCCGATCGCAGGCGGCAAATACGTCTCTTTCATGATCACAGATGGTGCGCCGACAACCTCGCCGGACGCAGCTCAATTGAACACTTGGTTAAACTTGGTCGATTCAAAGAATATCAACTCGTTCGTGCTGCAAGTGCCTACGAACGCTGATGATTATGACGATGTTAACGCCTCTGCAGCAGGTGTTTTCAATACCATTGCGGCCGATGGCACGATTGATCCATTCGTTGCCGCGTCCGATACTCGAATTTATGAGAAGGTTACCAACGCAGGGTTGGCTGCCAAGTTGCGAGACCTTGCAATCCCCTCCTTGTCGGGCAACTTGCTGAATGGTGTCGATACTGCAGGCAATCCCGTACACGCGGCGGCAGGGGGCGATGGACTCGGCTCGATTTCCGTTGTAACGGTTGATGGTGTTAAATACGGTTATGACGCAGCAACTGACAAATCGTCCGTTAATGGGGTGACAAGCACCAGCAATGGTGCGATTGCCACATTCAACGATGCCACCAATGTATGGACTGTGACCCTGTCAGGCACCAACAACAAGATTGCGGTCGATATGGTCACGGCTAACTATACCTATTCGGTAAAGTCCGCAACACCCGCTGGTGGCGAATCGTTCAGCTACACCTTTCTCGACAAGGATGGCGACCAAGGCATCAATACCTATGTGCTGCACAGCGACGCCGTAGGTTCAAGCACCTCAGGCGGAGGCAGCAATGACACAATCACCGGGACCGCGGGACCGGATATTTTGAGGGGCGGTGCCGGCGATGACGTGATTAACGGAGGGCTCGGCAATGACATCATCTACGGGGGACCCGGAAGCGATACCCTGACGGGTGGCGCCGGGCGCGACTGGTTCGTCTGGGAGTTTTCGGACTTCAGCAAGACGCTGACAACAACCGACCGCATCAAAGATTTTGTGGTAGGAGAAGATCGCATTGATATCAGTAACTTGTTGCAGTATGCCGGTGCCTACGCAACTGGAGGGAGTGCCCCTTATTCAAACTACTTGGCATGGAATGACGCCACTCATACCTTGTCAATAAGAGCCTCACAGTACGATTCGTACACCACCAATATCATCATCGAGAATCTGGGTTCATACACATTGCCGCAATTGATCAGCCAAGGCATTGTGGTGATCTAAGGATGGCAGAGGCACAGCACGACTGATTGCCACACTGACAAACAAGCCCTGGCTTGCAGCCGACGATATCTTTGTGATCTGAGCCAGCTTTGCCGGTGTACCAACCCAAAGCCCGCCTTGGCACGCGGGCTTTGGGCTTGTGTCTGCATAGGGGGCGATAGCACCCGTCTGGTTCAGCAAGTTGGCCGGGTTTCGCTGTGCGCTACCCGGCCTGCAACTTCGACTGCACCCAAGGCGCACGGTGCTCCATTGTTTTCGGGTTTGGCGGTATATGGCTGCAGGCAGGCGGCGATGCAAATTGCCCTGCCAACCGCTTCAAGGGCCAAGGGCGTGTTTTTCAGCCGTGCGCGAGTACGTCAATGCGGGCGGGCGGCAGATTGGCCAGTACCCGTTCGCTGTGCTGCACGACCAGGCCAGTGCTTTGCCACGGCGAGGGGCCGTGCAGGGCGTAGGTGAATTGCAGCAGGCGCCCCTGGGGAGCCAATACCTTGCAAGCTGCCTGCAGGATTTTTTTGCAGGTGTCTGACGGTATGGAGAGCAAAGGCAGGCCCGAGACGATGGTGCCGACCGTGGCGCTGGCGTTGCTGCCATGGCGGCACAAGCGGCCGCTGGCCTGCATCTCTGCCAGATCAGCCGCATCGCCATGGATGACGTGTACGCCCGCAAAATGCTTGTGCAGGTGCTCGGCCAGGGATTCTGATTGCTCGATGACGACGAGGCGCTCGGGCGCGACGCCATGCTCCAGCAGGGCCGAGGTGATGACGCCGGTGCCGCCGCCCAGCTCCACCACCAGGCCGGGTTGTGCCAGGTCAACCCAGGCCGCCATGCGCGCGGCCAGCCAGGGCGAACTGGCGCAGACGGCACCTACGGCACCGGGTTTGGCCAGCAATTCCTTCAAGAACAGCGACTGGGGCGAGGCGGAAACGGCGCGGTTGACCGTGTCCCACAAGGAGCCATCGTGTGCTTTGGTTTTGGAAGTGTCTGCTGGCATAAAAAATGCGGGTTGTGGATCAGATGGCCATGATACCGCCTGCCAGGGGCGCTGAAGCCGCAGAGGCAGCAGGTGCGGGCGGTGGTGGGGGCGGCGGGGGCGGTTCCATGCCCTCGGGGTAGATCATTTCAACCGGTTCGGGGTCTTCAGGAATGGGCAAGCCCTTGAGTTCTGCGGCCGAAGCGGGCGACAGCGGTGCGACGGGCCTGGCGTTGTAGACGGGCTTGCTGCGGCGCTGCGCGCTTTGAATGGCACGGATGATGTCTTCGTTCTTGCCACGGCGGGCAAAGTCGAGCGGCGTGAGACCCAACTGGTTTTTCATCCAGGGATCAGCCCCCTGCCGCAGCAGGTAGGCCACGGCCGTGGGGTTGCCGCTGTATTCGGCCGCCATCATCAAGGGCGTGGTGTGGTTGGGCGATGCGGTGTCGATGTAGGCGTCTTTGTCGAGCAAGATGCGCATCAGGTCGACATTGCCACGGGTCGCGGCATAGTGCAGCGGCGTCCAGCCCTTTTTGTTGATGGCCGCGCCCCGCTTGATGAGGTCGCGCGCCAGGTCGTCTTGCCCCGTGATAAGGGCCAGCATGAGCGGCGACTCATCGGCGCCGTTGGTTGCGCTGATGTCGATGCCGCGTGCCTGCAGCAGCACCGGAATGGCTTTGTCGAGTTGCTGGTGGATGGCCAGCGTAAGCGCGGTGCGGCCTTTGGCATCGCGGACATTGGGGTTGGCGCCTTTGGACAGCTCGCGGCTGACGGCACTTTCGCTGTTGCGGATGACGGCGGTGATCAGATCATCGACCGCTGCGGCATGCGCCCAGCCGATGTAGCCAAAAATTCCAATTAATATTGAAAAAACATAGGGATAAAATGATCTCTTCATGTTAATTCTCTTGTTTCCAAATTGACCATTCAATGGCTTGCATCAGCTATTTAAAGTCAATTCTTGGTTTGATTTTGCGGTATGGAGAGGCTCCAAAGCCCCTTCAGGCCGGAACAACTGGCAAAAATTGCGGGTGGTGGCTTCTGCAATGGCTTTGACCGGCACGCCGCGCACGGCGGCAATTTGCTCAGCCACGTGCACCACATACGCGGGTGAGTTGGTCTTGCCACGGTACGGAACCGGGGCGAGATACGGGCTGTCGGTTTCGATCAGCAAACGATCGAGCGGCACAAACGCGGCGATATCGCGCAAATCTTGTGCGTTACGGAAGGTGACGATGCCCGAAAACGAGATGTAGTAGCCCATATCGAGCGCCGCGCGGGCCACGTCTTGCGTTTCGGTAAAGCAGTGGAATACCCCGCCGCAGCGCCCTGCCCCTGCTGTGCGGCCATCTTCGCCCGCTTCGCGCAAAATCGCCAGCGTATCAGCCGCCGCACTGCGTGTGTGGATGATGAGGGGTTTGCCCAACTGCTGCCCCGCCTGGATGTGGGTGCGGAAACGTTCGCGTTGCCACTCCATATCGGCCACGGTGCGACCATTCAGGCGGTAGTAGTCCAGCCCGGTTTCGCCCACGGCCAGCACCTTGGGCAGGCGGCCGCGTTGCAATAGATCGTCAAGCGTGGGCTCGCGGCTGTCTTCGTCCCCGTCAGGATGCACGCCTACGGTGGCCCAGAAGTTGTCGTGCGCCAGCGCCAGACCATGCACCGCGTCAAATTCTTCCAGGCTGGTGCTGATGACCAAGGCGCCGCTGACCTGTGCCGCCTGCATGGCCTGGCGGATGGCAGGAATATGCGGGCGCAGTTCAGGAAAGTTGAGGTGGCAGTGGGAGTCGATGAACATGGTTGCGCCCGGCAGCAACGCACAGCGTTGCGCGTGTTCCGTCAGAACGTTTGCGTTTCGCGCTCGGAGCCGATGTGCGCACCAAGCATCTGCTCGATTTTGGCGCACAGCGCATCAGACTCGGCACTGGCCGGAAATTGCACGCCCACGCCCTGCACGCGCTTGTACTGGGCGCGTGGCGGCGTCCACCAGATGACCTTGCCCCGGATCGGAAAGCGCTCGTCGCCAGTCAGCTTCTCGGGCAAGGTGAGCATGACGAACACGGGGTCGCCCAGCTTCAGCTCCTTGTTGGTGGGCACGAAAATCGCGCCGTTCTGGATCATGGACATATAGGTTGCGTAGAGCAGCCCTTTTTCCTTGATGTTGAACGGCAACACAACAGCGCGTTCTGCCGAGGCTTCGGCACCGGGAGTAGCGGGTGGCAAGGGTGGCATGATGGGTGGATCCGGATCAGGGAGCTGCAACGCCAGATGTGCCAGACGCTGCTTCAGCCCGCATGTTGAACAAAACTACACCAATGGTAGCAGTGTTGGTGGTGTTGATCCAGTGGCCGATGGTGAAATGGCACCCGGGTGGTTACCCGAAGTTGGCAAATTCGGGCTTTTTATGCGGTGCTGTTGCTGCCAGGGCACTGCGGGCTTGCGTCAGCAAATCCTCAACAAACAAGGCTTGCGCATACGGGTGCTCACAGGTGCGGGCGGCCTGTACCAACGCCTGGTTCCATTGCGACAGTTTGCGTACCGAGGGCAGAGCTGGCACGGCTGGCAAGCTGTCTGCATCAAAAAACCGGGGTTGTGCGCCTGCCTTGAGCGCCAGCAGGTCGTGGCAGATTTTTTGCAAGATGCCGATGAGTTGCGCAGGCGTACATGCGGCAAACGCCTCGGTGTGGCCTGCCGCTGCGGCGCGGGGCAACTGTTGCCAGCGCGCGGCATCGACGCCCGATTGCGCCAGATCCAACGCATCCTGCGGCCTGCCACCTGCGGCGGCCAGCAGCACGGGCGCTTGCGTTGCATCCATGCCCTGCCCTTGCAGCCACGTCAGCGCCTCGGCTGTTTCGGGCCAGTGCATGACATGCCCCAGGCAGCGGCTGCGGATAGTGGGCAGCAGCGCATGGGCGGCCTCGCTGGCAAGTACAAAGCGCGTATCGCCGGGCGGTTCTTCCAGCGTTTTGAGCAAGGCATTGGCCGTAATGGCATTCATGCGCTCGGCCGGGTAAACCAGCACCACCTTGCCCCGGTTGCGGCTGCTGGTGCGCTGGGAAAACTCTACGGCGGCACGCATGCCTTCGATGCGGATTTCCTTGCTGGGCTTGCGTTTTTTGTCGTCCAGGTCTTTTTGCGTTTTTTCATCCAGCGGCCAGCCCAGCGCCAGCATCTGCACTTCGGGCATCAGCACACACACATCGGCATGGGTGCGCGCGGCAATGCCGTGGCAACTGGGGCACTGGCCGCACGGCAGCGCGTTGTCTTGCGGCTGCTCGCAAAGCCACGCCTGCGCCAAGGTGAGTGCCAAGTCCCACTGGCCTAGTCCCGAAGGCCCCTGCAGCAGCCAGGCATGGCCGCGCTGTTGCAGCAAGGCGGTGGCCTGGCGTTGCAGCCAGAGGGCAAGCGAAGTGGCGGGGGTGTTGTTCATGGCTATGCAGGAATTATGCGGCAGTGCGGCCTGTGGCTCCAAAGGTTCAGCCCCAGGAGCGCGTCAACAACTCATCCAGCGCATCTGTAATGACCTGGCCCTC
>JAUNUE010000104.1 GCA_030538335.1 Allobrachymonas sp.
AACTGGTGCGCCTGCTCGTAGATGTCGTCGGCATCGATCAGGATGTCGCCGATCTCGGGGCTGAAGTAGTCGCGCAGCGCACGCACCACGAGGTTGCTTTCCTGGTAGATCAGGAAGGCACCCTTGCCCGTCTTGGCCGCCCCATCAATCGCTTCCCACAGTTTGAGCAGGTAATTCAGGTCCCACTGCAACTCGGGCGCGCTGCGGCCAATGCCGGCGGTGCGCGCGATGATGCTCATGCCCTTGGGGTATTCCAGTTGGTCGAGTGCTTCTTTCAGTTCGGCACGCTCGTCGCCCTCGATGCGGCGCGACACGCCACCGCCACGCGGGTTGTTGGGCATGAGCACCACATAGCGCCCAGCCAGGCTGATGAAGGTGGTGAGTGCGGCGCCTTTGTTGCCGCGCTCTTCCTTCTCGACTTGCACCAGCAGTTCCTGGCCTTCGCGGATCGCTTCGTTGATGCGTGCCTGGCTGACCGATACGCCATCGGCAAAGTACTGGCGCGAGATTTCCTTGAACGGCAAAAAGCCGTGGCGTTCTTCGCCGTAATCGACAAAGCAGGCTTCCAGCGACGGCTCGACGCGCGTCACCACGGCTTTGTAGATATTGCCCTTGCGCTGCTCACGCCCTTCGATTTCGATTTCGTAATCGAGCAGTTTCTGCCCGTCCACAATGGCCAGGCGGCGTTCTTCTGCCTGCGTGCCATTGATCAGCATTCTTTTCATGCTGCATGTCCTTCCTGAACCTCAACAGGTTCCAATATGTACACGGTACGTACTGGCAGCCAGCTACAAACTGGTTGCCACCCCCATGCAAGGAAGACACTTCAACAGGATGATGCTGCGGGCCTTTGCACGCAGCAGATTGCGCTTACGTCCGCAGGGCCGCTGGCCGCCTTGGGGCAGCCGCAAACACAGGGCGCAGGAACACACGCACAAAACGCCCTACGGCTGACCCCACCCCAACGGGCGAAGCAGCGGGGCGGTGGAACGCATCGGCCAACCCCACAACAACGGGATCAGGAGCGTACATCCGGGCACGCACGCGCGCCTGCACCGGACGTTCAACGTCCATCAGCAGGAAAGCGGCACCAGCCAGAAAAACCAACCACAAGGTATGCATGTCATTCAGATCTTCTTGTCAGTCCGTGCTGCGCATGCATGCAGCACCGGTAAAGACAAAAAGGCAAATATCCGTTTCGTGTCAACCCATGAGGCGCCAACCCGCTTTGTCGCGCAAGTTTGCTCTACATCAGGCCATTCAGGCGCCCTGCATGGAATCTGTGTGGCGGTACCGGCTTAAAATCCCGGCAAGGCATTTGCAATCGCCTGACCACACAGTACCGCAGATTATAGGGCGAATGCCATGGCGGCAGCACCAGCCACCGACAAAGCCGTGAAATACCTGACAGTGGACGAAGACCACGCAGGCCAGCGGCTCGACAACTACCTGTTCACGCAACTCAAGGGCGTGCCCAAGACGCACATCTACCGCCTCATCCGCAGCGGCCAGGTGCGCTTGAACAAGGCGCGTGCCGCAGCCGACAGCCGCATCGAGGTGGACGACATCGTGCGTGTGCCGCCGGTGCGCGTTGCAGCCCGGTCGCAAGATCCGGCAAACACCGCCTCGACCCCGCCGCGCGAATTTGACATCTTGCTCGAAGACGATGCCTTGCTTGCTATCGACAAACCGGCGGGCGTGGCCGTGCATGGCGGCAGTGGCGTGAGCTTTGGCGTAATCGAGCAACTGCGCCGCGCCCGGCCCGAAGCCCGGTTCCTCGAACTCGTACATCGGCTCGACCGCGAAACCAGCGGCATCCTGCTGGTAGCCAAAAAACGCAGCGCGCTCAAGAACCTGCAAGACCAGTTCCGCAGCCGCGCCACCGGCAAAACCTACCTGGCACTGGTTTGGGGCAACTGGCCGGCCAACAAGAAGGTGATCGACACGCCGCTGCACAAATACCTCGTCGCCACCGGCAGCGGCGAAGGCGAGCGGCGTGTGCGGCCTGTGGCGAAAAACGACCCCGATGGCATGTCTGCCGTGACCCTGGTGCGCGTAGCACAGCGCCTGCAACATGCGCTGGGAGCCATGACCTTGCTGGAAGTGACGATCAAGACCGGGCGCACCCACCAGATCCGCGTGCACCTGGCCAGCCAGGGCGGCCCGATTGTGGGCGACGAAAAATACGGCGACTTTGCCCGCAACAAGGCCGTGCACAAGGCCGGTTTGCAGCGCATGTTTTTGCACGCCTGGCGTTTGCAGTTTGACCACCCCGCAAGCGGCGAACGCACAGAGCTGCACGCCCCCCTGCCGCCCGCGTTGCAGGGCTGGCTTGACATCTGCACCCAGCCGCCCTCCACGCCTGAGTAGCCATGAAAAAAGCCACCCGCAGGTGGCTTTGGCTGTTTCAAAAGCGCAATTTCAACCCTGGATCAAGCCATTGGTGCGCGCCGTGTGGATGGCCTGCGTGCGGCTCTTCACGCCCAGGCGGCGGAACAGGCGCCACAGATGCACCTTGACGGTGTGCTCGCTGATGCCCAGACGCTCGGCAATGTCGCGGTTGCTCAAGCCCTGATCCAGCGCAGCCAGCAACTGCACCTGGCGTTTGGACAGCTTGCTGTTCGAAAGATCTTCTTCGCTCAAGCTGCTGTCGGGCAGCAACAGCGTGCGCAAAGTGGTGTACATCTCCTTGCTGTCGGTCATTTTGGAGATGTAGGCATCGGCACCCGCCTCCAGGCACTGCGCCTCCATGGTTTCAGCGCTTTGCTCTGACACCACCACCAGCAGCGTGCCGGGGTAATGATGTTTGACTTCGCGGATGCCCGACATGCCCAAGGTGTCGCTCAAAGTAAGGTCCAGACAGATGACTTCCGGTGTGCCATGCTTTTTGACCATGGCAGGCAATTCGCCGATGCGGTCAAGCTCGGCAACCGCCTCACCGGGCTTGATGCGGCGCAGCAACGTGCCCAGCGCTTCGCGGTACAGGGGGTGGTCTTCAATAACGAACAGGGACATGATGGTTCTAAAAGTAGTACTGACAAACTCCAGCCATGCATATCATGGCTCTAATCAACCTGTAAATGATAAGTGCAAAGGCGGTTTCCCGGTTGTTGCGGATGTTCCAAAACGTGTTTTCTTTGGAAAAGTGCACGAAAAGTATAAAAAACAGCCGTCGATCGCCAGAGATCAAAGAAAAATGCGGCTGCTTTTAATACGATAGGGCTTATTCAAACGGGCTTTTGATATTCATCGATCCAATAGCCATATATACCACTGTAAATAATCCATATTACATAAACTTACGTCTACATGGCAGCAAACAAAGCTTTCAGCGGCGCGAGCAACCAGGCCATGCCGGTCAATGTGATATGCATCAAAGGCCCCATCCACCACGCGCTGATCACGCCCATCGTGACCAGCGCCATAACGATGAAAAACCCGTAGGGTTCGATCTGGCGTAGCAGACTCGCCAACTGCTGCGGCAGCAACCAGGCCAGAATGCGCCCGCCATCCAGCGGCGGCAGAGGAAACAGGTTGAAGGCAAACATGACCACATTGGTCAACACCCCCGCCCGGCATACCCTGGGCAGAAACTCCTGCGGCTGCAAACCCAGCCCCGCCACCACAACCCCCAGCGCCATCCAGGCAAATGCCTGCAGCAGATTCGATAACGGCCCCGCCACCGCCACCAGCGCCATGTCGCGCCGGGGCTGGCGGAATTGCCGCGTCTGCACCGGCACCGGTCGGGCGTAGCCAAAGACAAAGCTGCCGCCCGTGGCCACATACAGCAATACCGGCATCAACACCGTACCGATCGGGTCGATGTGCTTGAGCGGGTTCATGGTGACCCGGCCCAAGGCCTTGGCCGTGTTGTCGCCCAAGCGCGAAGCCACATACGCATGCGCAGCCTCATGCAAGGTAATGGCCAGCAATACGGGTACAGCGAAAACGGCGATGGTCTGGATGGTTTGGGCAAAATTCATGCGTGAGCGACGGCCAGGTGCCGGATGGTGAACAAAGGGCGCCCATGGTAGAACAATTCCTGCATCCTTGCAGCGCACCAAAAACAAGAAGGGCCTCCATGGGAAGCCCTTGCTGTCTATGCTTTCGTGCACACGCAAGCAGGTTCAGCCCATATGCAGACCGCCATTGCACGAGAAGTTGGCGCCGGTGGTAAAGCCCGAATCTTCGCCCGCCAGCCAGGCCACGACGGAGCCAATTTCTTCGGGCGTGCCCAAGCGTTTGACGGGGATGGTTGCCACGATCTTTTCCAGAATCTCGGGCTTGATCGCACGCACCATTTCGGTGCCGATGTAGCCGGGGCTGACGGTGTTGACCGTTACGCCTTTGCTGGCCAGCTCCTGCGCCAGCGCCATGGCAAAGCCGTGCATGCCGGCCTTGGCAGCAGAGTAGTTGGTTTGCCCGGCCTGGCCTTTTTCGCCGTTGACCGAACTGATCTGGATCACGCGGCCCCAGCCTTTTTCCACCATGTCGGGGATGACCTGCTTGGTCACGTTGAACATGCTGTTGAGGTTGGTGTCGATCACCGCATCCCAGTCTTCGCGCGACATTTTCAGGAACATGCGGTCGCGCGTGATGCCGGCGTTGTTGACCAGCACATCGATCGGGCCGTGTTCGGCCTTGGCTTGGGCGAATGCATCACTGGTCGATTGCCAGTCGGCCACATTGCCCACGCTGGCATGAAAGGTGTAGCCCGCAGCCTTCTGCTCATCCAGCCATTTCTGGTAATCGCGCGTGGGGCCGCAGCCTGCAATCACCTTGAAACCTTCCTTGTGCAAACGCTGGCAAATGGCGGTGCCAATGCCGCCCATACCGCCTGTGACATACGCAATTTTCTGGCTCATCATCGTCTCCTCCCTTGAAATAATCGTTGCGCCCCGCGCTTGCACCCAGTGTAGGACAGGGCATGCCCCACTGTGCGGACGATGGAGTCAGGAGAAATACGGAGGAGACCCGCAAGGTCGGCGCAAGTTTGCGCGTTACTGCGTGGAGCCCGTTCACGGTCTCCGTGTGAGGAGCGACACTTTTCAAGAAGCAGAAAACTTGGTGCGCAAACTACACGCTACACGCGGCTTGTCTGCCCGACGAAGGTTTGCTTGCGCCGCATGGCGGTTTTTTTGAAAACAACCCGAAGGCGCAGGCCCACTGCGCCCAGCCTTTGCGTCATTGCGAGCCGCCGCAGGCGGCGTGGCAATCTGCTTGTTTCCGGGCCATGCCACAAGATTGCCGCGTCGCGCTTTGCGCTCCTCGCAATGACACGGTTTTGGCTCTGTGCGCATCCTGCGGGCAGATTGTGAACAGGCGCTTACTGGCAGGAGGGCGGCATCTTGTGCCACCACGGTTGCGCCTGCTCCAGTTGCTGCGCCAGTTGCAGCAACGAGGCTTCGTTGCCCAGTCGCCCGGCAAACATCACGCCAACGGGCAAACCGGCAGGCGCCGTGGCGCTGGGCGCACTCCAGTGCAAGGGCACACTGATGGCAGGCTGGCCGGTCAGGTTGGCCACAATGGGCCAGCCCATGTAGTGCAGCAGGCGCTGTTCGCCCTCCTGCATCAGCGGCAGGGCTTTGAGCAGCCAGTGCATGCCCAACTGGCCGATGAAAATCTTGCTCAACGTTGCCTGCCAGGGTGGCAAACCCAGGCTGCCCACCAGCGCCGGGGGCTGGTTCATCGCAGGCGTAAGCAGCACGTCGTATTGCGTGTGGAATTGCGCCATGGCCACACCTTGTTGCAAGGCCATTTCGCGCGCCCAAGCCAGTTGCCCGGCGCTGACCAGCTCGCCCATGCGCGCCACGGCCCAGGTCATGGGTTCCACATCGCTGCTGCGCAAGGGCGACGGCGCCCAGCGCGGCCACATGCGCATGTATTGCGCTACCGAGCCGGTCACGATGGTCTGCATCACAGTGCCCAGCTCTTCAGGGCTGGCAAGCGGCGGGCGTGCTTCTTCAACCACATGGCCCAGTGACTGCAACAGGGAAACGGTTTTTTCAACGGCCGTGCGCGACTCGGCGTGCACTTCGCCACCCGTGAAAGGCTGCAAGGTAAAGGCGATGCGCAAGCGCGGCACGGTTTGTTCCAAAGCGCGCAAAAAACCGCCTTGCGGGGGCGAGGGCGTGTAATAGAAAGCGCCTGCATCATCCCCATGGCTCGCACAAAAAATATCAAGCATGGCAGCGCTGTCGCGCACGCTGCGGGTCAAGGCATGCTCCGTCACAATGCCTTGCCAGATTTCGACAAAACCGGGCGATCGGGGTGACCGGCCACGGCTTGGCTTCAAGCCAAACAACCCGCAGTTGCTGGCCGGGATGCGGATCGACCCGCCCCCGTCACCGCCATGCGCCAATGGCACCATGCGCGCCGCCACGGCAGCCGCTGCGCCACCGCTGGAGCCGCCCGGCGTGCGCGTCATATCCCAGGGGTTGCGCGTAATGCCATACAGCCGCGATTCGGTATACGGCACCAGGCCCAATTCAGGCGTGGCCGTTTTGCC
>JAUNUE010000105.1 GCA_030538335.1 Allobrachymonas sp.
CCCACCATCTACCAGCGCTGCATGGAACTGGGCATCGATATCGCCAAAGAGCCGATTCCCGTGGTGCCCGCCGCGCACTACACCTGCGGCGGCATCGTGGTCGACCTGAACGCCAAAACCGACCTGCACGGCGTGTATGCGGTGGGCGAAACCGCGTATACCGGTCTGCATGGCGCGAATCGACTGGCGAGCAACTCTTTGTTGGAGTGTGTGGTGTTTGGCAAGAGCTGCGCACAGGCCATTCTGGCCGAGGTGCCCGTGGCTTGCCCACCCTTGCCGGAATGGGACGAAAGCCAGGTTGAAATCCCCGATGAACTGGTGGTGGTGGCGCACAACTGGGACGAGTTGCGCCTCTTGATGTGGAACTACGTGGGCATTGTGCGCACCATCCGCCGACTGG
The DNA here is from genome assembly GCA_030538335.1 of Allobrachymonas sp. Taxonomy (GTDB): domain Bacteria; phylum Pseudomonadota; class Gammaproteobacteria; order Burkholderiales; family Burkholderiaceae_C; genus Brachymonas. The sequence continues at coordinate 401 of JAUNUE010000105.1, forward strand.
AGCGGGCGCAGAACCGCATCGCCTTGCTCAAGGCCGAGATCGACGACTACTACGCCAACTTTCGCGTCAACCGCGACCTGCTGGAGCTGCGCAATATTGTGGATTGTGCCGACTTGGTGGTGCGCAGTGCGCTCAGCCGCCACGAAAGCCGTGGTTTGCACTACGTGCGCGACTATCCCGAACCGCTGCCCGCCAGCTTCCCGACCATCCTGTTCAAGAAAATAGGCAAGCGCAACGGTAAAAAGTCGGGTCGCAAATACAAATAACGCGCCTGTCCATGCCCAGCCTGTACACCGCCCTGAGCTTTTTGGGCACCGCATTTTTGCTGGCCCTGTCGCCGGGGCCTGACAACCTGTTTGTCATCACCCTGTCGGCGCTACGGGGTGTCAAGTCGGGGTTGTGGATGGTGCTTGGCCTGTGCTCCGGCCTGGTGGTGCATACGCTGGCCGTGGCGCTGGGCGTGGGCGCGCTGCTTGCCACGTCTGTTGTCGCGTTTACCGTGCTCAAGGTAATCGGCGCTTTGTATCTGCTGTACCTGGCTTGGGGCGCCTGGCGGGCATCACCAGCCACTGCAGATACAGCACCCACCGTGCCAGCACTTACGCCCTTGCAGGCCTGGCGGCGCGGCGTCTTCATGAACCTGACCAATCCCAAGGTGCTGGTGTTTTTTCTGGCCCTGTTCCCGAGTTTCATCTATCCCGAGCGGGGCAGCGCCTTTACGCAAACCCTGTGCCTGGGCGCGCTGTTCATGTTCGCGACATGGATCACTTTTTCAGCACTGGCTTTGTTGGCAGGCAGCATTGGCCAGCAATTGCAACGCTCCGCCAGCGCGCAACGCTGGCTCAACCGCAGTGCGAGCGTGGTGTTTGTGGGATTGGCGTTGAAGTTGCTGCTGCCCGACGCCGTGTGGAAGCGCGTTTTGAATCTCTTTGGTTAACGATGCAATTCCGTTGAAAATTTATACCAAGCGCATCTCGTGGCGAGAAACTCACTTTGTTTTTTTGCAGAGGCGAGGATTACGGGGCAACTAAACTACGTAAGGTTTCCAGATAGGTTTGCGTAAAGTTGCTATCGGCACCGTATAGCTCGGTAGCTTCATCCACGCAGAACTGCATGGATAGCTTGGCTTCTTCGAGGCGATTGTTTTCTTTTAAATTTGTTGCGATCAGGCAGATATCCTGTAAAAAAAATTCACGATCCAGCCGTTTGGCAGCTGTTGTTGCATGCTGTTGCGCTATATCTGCCTGACTCTTGAGACCTTGGATGGTGTACAAATCGGCTATCTGTTGCAAGATTTTGACTCTTGTTTGTTCGTCAATAAAAGACTTGTATTTTTGCTTCTCCAGAATAGCCATTGCTTTTTTCAAATGCGTTTCTGCTTTTGGATAATTGCGTAAAGCCTGTTCTACTTGACCAAGCAAAAGTAAATCTTCTGCTGTGGCTTGGCGTAAATCTTTTTCATACACGCTGGAATAGGCTGTTTCGCTTGCCAGTAAAAATTTATGCTGGGCAAGATAGGTTTCTGCAAGTCTGGCTTTGGTATAGCGTATTTCAAAAGAATCCTCTGCTTTTTCGCGCCGGTAAGCTTGCAACTGTAGCAACAGATTTTTTTCTGCTTTTTCCCAAATATTCTGTTCCATATACAAGCGCGTCAGATTGGTCAGAATTGCTGCTGAATGATGGCCTGTTTGATTTTTTTCGTTTTGATCGGCTTTTAGAAAAACCTGCTCGGCTTCTCTATATTGGCGGTTTGCGAGGAGCATTTTTCCCAACAACACCAATCGTAACCCTTCTAGTTCCTGGCTGTCTTGCTCAAGAGTGTGAGGAAATGTGGAGGATCGCAGTTCAACAATAGATTGTTGGCGAGAGGTGTTCGCGCGCATTTCATGGTCTTTTTTCAAGGCAAGTATGGCTTTGGGAGGTGAGTATTCAGCATACGCAAATGATCCAAACCAAAAATGGACAATGGCTCCAACCATGAAAACAGCAATTTTTTTCAACTTGTCTCCTCTTCCGTACTCCTGTTGAATGGCGGCTTACGCCATGATGCGCAGCGAATAATCGACGGCCACCACATCCTTGGTCAGCTTGCCAATCGAAATACGGTCTACGCCAGTGGTTGCCAGTTCGCGGATGGTGTGAATATCCACGCCGCCTGATGCTTCGAGCAAGGCGCGCCCCGCAGTCAGGCGCACGGCTTCGCGCATCGCTTCGGGTGTGAAGTTGTCGAGCAACACGCTTTGTGCACCGGCATCGAGTGCTTGCTGCAATTGGGTCAGGTTTTCCACTTCGATCTGGATATCGACCCCGGCGTTCAACTCGCGCGCATGGGCCAAGGCTTGCGTGATACCCCCTGCAGCGGCGATATGGTTTTCCTTGATGAGGATGCCGTGCCACAGGGCCATGCGCTGGTTCTGTCCGCCGCCTACGCGCACGGCATATTTCTGCGCTTGCCGCAGGCCAGGAATGGTCTTGCGCGTATCGAGCACCGCGCACGCTTTGGTGGATGCGCCTGCAATGGCGTCCACATACTTGTGCGTGAGGGTGGCGGTGCCGCTGAGCAATTGCAAAAAGTTCAGTGCACAACGCTCCGCAGTAAAAATCGAGCGCGCTTCGCCACGGATATGACACACCTCCGTGTTTGCTTGCATCAGCGCGCCTTCGTCGTAGTGCCATTGCACGTCAAGCAAGGGGTCCACGCTTTGCATGCACCCATCAAACCAGTCGCGTCCGCACAGCACGGCCTGCTCGCGCACCAGCACGCGGGCGGTTACGGGCTTGGGGACGGGCACCAGCAGCCCCGTCCAGTCGCGGATGCCGATGTCTTCCATCAGCGCATCGCGGATGTTGCGCGCGCGGGCCTGTTCCAGGGTTTCGTTGGATTCGAACATGGCGGCTTTCAGGCGGCGCCGATACCGGGGGTGAACCCTGCCAAGCGTCCACCGTCTTTGACGACCAGCGCTTGCGGGTGCTGCGCCACAAAGTCGAGCATGCGCGTGATGCAGCCTTGCGCCTTGCGGCTGGTTTCAGCATCCACATGAATGGCATTGTGGCCGTGCTCCAGGCAATCAACCACGCCTTGCAGCGCATTCATCGCCATCCACGGGCAATGCGCGCAGCTTTTGCAGGCGGCGCTGTCGCCAGCAGTGGGCGCCTCAATCAGCGTTTTGCCCGGCGCCAATTGGCGCATGCGGTGCATGATGCCCTTGTCAGTGGCCACGATGAAGGTATCGCCTTCATCGCCTTCGATCACGGCTTTAAGCAGCCGCGAGGTGGAGCCGACGATATCGGCCTGTTGCACCACACTCGTCGGTGATTCGGGGTGTACCAGCACTTTTGCGTTGGGGTGTTCCTTGCGCAGCAGATCGAGTTCCACTCCCTTGAATTCATCGTGCACGATGCACGCGCCTTGCCACAGCAGCATGTCGGCACCGGTCTGTTGCTGGATGTAGTTGCCCAGATGTTTGTCGGGTGCCCAGAGGATTTTTTTGCCCTGGTCTTTCAGATGGTTGACGATGGCCAAGGCGCAAGAACTCGTCACCATCCAGTCGGCACGCGCTTTTACGGCGGCGCTGGTGTTGGCATAGACCACCACGGTGCGATCAGGATGGGCATCGCAAAACGCGGCAAATTCGTCGGGCGGGCAACCCAGATCGAGCGAGCAGGTAGCGTCCAGATCGGGCATCAGCACGGTTTTTTCAGGACTCAGGATTTTGGCGGTCTCGCCCATGAAACGCACGCCTGCCACCACCAGCGTTTGGGCTTCGTGGTCGCGGCCAAAGCGCGCCATCTCCAGCGAATCAGATACACAACCGCCCGTGGCCAGCGCCAGATCCTGCAGGTCGCCATCTACGTAGTAATGCGCCACCAGCACGGCCCCTTTGGCCTTGAGCAGCTCGGCACAGCGTTGCATCAGCGCTTCGCGTTCGGGCTTGCTCAAGGCTGGCGGCACCTTGGCCCAGGCGTTGGCGGTACAGGTGGTGCCGCTGGCATCCTGTACAGAAAATTCGTAGCTTTTGCTGGCAACGGTGGACATCTGAAAACCTCAACAGAAGAATGGAACCATGTTTGCTGCTTGCGTTGGGCGCAACGCATCTGCCATTGCCCGGCCTTTGGGGCTGGTCGCTGAAAGCCGCGCTCTACAATGAACGACCCTTTCCCTTGTTGGCATGGCAACAAGCAGTCTACCTGTTTTTGTCTTTTTATATTGCGTTGGCTTGAACAATGGTCTTGATGGAAGCTACCGCCTTGGTGGTTCAACAGCGATGACAGCACATGCCCTGGTGCCTGTTGAATCGGCTGTGTCTGGTAGCTACGATGCGGTCATCGATACGCGCAGCCCGGCAGAGTTTGCCGAAGACCACGCGCCCGGCGCGATCAACTGCCCCGTGTTGAGCGATGCCGAGCGCGCCGAAGTGGGCACGCTGTACAAGCAGGTCTCGCCGTTTGAAGCGCGCAAGCGCGGCGCGGTGCTGGTGGCGCGCAATATCGCCCGCCACATTGAGGAGCAGTTTGCCGGCCACCCCAAAACCTGGAAACCGCTGGTGTATTGCTGGCGCGGCGGGCAGCGCAGCGGGGCGATGCAGATCATCCTGCGGCAAATCGGCTGGCAGGCCGACCGGCTGGAAGGCGGCTACAAAGCCTTCCGCCGCCATGTGCTGGCCGATACGGCACAGCGTGCGCCGCAATTGCATTGGCGCGTGCTGTGTGCGGCCACCGGCAGCGCCAAAACGCGTATTCTGCAGGCCATTGCTGCACAAGGCGGGCAGGTGCTGGATCTGGAAACGCTGGCGGCGCACAAAGGCTCGGTGCTCGGGCCGCTGCCCGGCCAGGATCAGCCGAGCCAGAAAGCTTTCGAGACCGCCATTTGGCATGCGCTCGCGCAGTTTGATCCGGCGCGCCCGGTGTATGTGGAGGCCGAAAGCCGCAAGATCGGGCAATTGCAAGTGCCGCAAGCGCTGATGGACGCCATGCGTGGCGGTGCCTGCATCGATCTGGAAGCATCGCCGTCCGTACGCGCTGAATTTCTGCTGCGCGACTATGCCTACCTGATGCAAGACCCGGCAAATTTGCTGACCAAGCTGCAACGCCTGAAAGAGCGCCAGGGCGGAGAAACAGTGGCGCATTGGCAAGCCCTGGTGCAGCAAGAACAATGGCCCATGCTGGTACAGGCCTTGCTCGAAAAACACTACGACCCGCTTTATCGCCAATCGCAGCACCAGAATTACCAGGGCACGCGCTTGTGCCCGCCCATGCAGGTGGCCGATTTGTCACCCGCCGGTATTGAAGCTGTGGCACGCTCTGTTCTGGCGTTGGAGCAAAGCGCTTGATCCTGGCGCTTTGTGCGCATGCCACAACCAGTTACATGCCGATGGCATTTGTGCAGATAATGAATAGCTGTATCACAGACACAAGGAGAATTTGATGCGTATCCGTACCCTGTTGATGTTGGTATTTTTTGTGCTGGTAGGGGCTTTTGTCGCCATGAACTGGGGCGAACTTTCGCGCCAGACCACGCTGAACATGGGCTTTACCCAAACGCAAGGCCCGCTGGGCTTGGTCATGCTGGGCCTGTTGCTGTTGGCAACATTGGTGTTTGGTGCTTACGCCCTGGCGATACAGACCACTTCGCTGCTGGAAACACGCGAGCACACCAAGGAATTGAAAACCCAGCGCGACCTGGCCAGCAACGCCGAAACCAGCCGCTACACCGATTTGCGCACCATGATCGAGCGCATCGAAACCGACTCCAAAGACCGCGCTGCTGAATCACGGCAATTCATGCAGGAGCAGATGGCCGCCATGCAAAAAGAAGTTCGCGCCACGGTCGAGGCCAGCGGCAACACCCTGGCCGCGTATCTGGGCGAACTGGAAGACCGTCTGGAGCGGGGTGACAACCGCACCAACAATACACAGGCATGACAGCCCACGACGCAAACCAGCGCCATGCCCACCATCCTTTTCTATTTTGATTTCGTTTCGCCCTATGCCTACCTGGCCTTCCACCGCCTGCCGCAGGTTTTGGGCGGCTTGGCTTGGCGTGTGCAGTACCGGCCGGTAGTATTGGGCGGGCTGTTCAAGGCGCAGGGCAATACGTCGCCTGCAGAT
>JAUNUE010000106.1 GCA_030538335.1 Allobrachymonas sp.
TTCAGCAGCCACTTGAGCCTGCGCGGAATGAAGATCGTGGTCGATGCCGCCCACGGCGCGGCCTACCAGATTGCGCCCAAGGTGTTCCATGAGCTGGGCGCTGAAGTTACGGCCATTGGCTGTGCGCCCGATGGCTTGAACATCAATGACGGTGTGGGCGCCACGCACCCCGAAGCCCTGGTGCAGAAAGTGCTGGAACAAGGCGCTGATTACGGCATCGCGCTTGATGGCGACGCCGATCGGCTGCAAATGGTGGATGGCAGTGGCCGCCTGTTCAACGGCGACGAGCTGCTCTACCTGTTGGCCGCCGATCGCCTGGATTACCGGCAGGCCAAGGGCAAACCGCGTGGTGCAGAGCTGGACGGCGTGGTGGGTACGCTGATGACCAATATGGCGGTGGAGCTTGGCATCCAGCAGTTGGGCTACGAATTTGTGCGCGCCAAGGTGGGCGACCGCTATGTGCTGGAAGAATTGCATCAGCGCGGCTGGATTCTGGGCGGTGAAGGCTCGGGCCATTTGCTCACACTCGATCGCCACAGCACCGGCGATGGTTTGATCTCCGCCCTGCAGGTATTGCGCGCTTGCGCTGCCAGTGGCCGCACGGTGGCCGAACAACTAGAGCGCGTGCAACTGTTTCCGCAGACACTTATCAACGTGCGGATGCACGCTGATACCGACTGGAAGAGTTTGCCGGGTCTGCAAACGGCAGTGGCTTCTGCCGAGAAGGCACTGGGCCAAACCGGGCGCGTGCTGATCCGGCCCAGCGGAACCGAGCCGCTGTTGCGCGTGATGGTCGAAGCCAGCGACCCGCAGCAGTCAAAGCATTGGGCGGAGCAGATTGCCGAGCAGGTGCCGCAGGCGGCGTAGTAGTCAAGCCGTATCTGCTGGGCACAGGTACTTATTGGCTGCTTCTACCGTAGTGGTCTTCAAACCGCACAATGTCATCTTCGCCCAGATAACTGCCCGACTGCACTTCAATAATCTCCAGAGGAATTGAACCTGGGTTGGCCAATCTATGTATTTCACCCAAAGGAATATAGGTAGACTGGTTTTCTGTCAATATCAGTACTGTGTCGCCATTGGTAATTTCTGCGGTGCCTCTTACCACCACCCAGTGCTCAGCACGGTGATGGTGTTTTTGCAGGCTCAAACTTGCACCGGGGTTGACCTGAATCCGTTTGACTTTAAAGCGGCCACCTTGGTCGATGGTGTCGTACCAACCCCAAGGACGATGTACTTTGCGGTGTAAGGTCTGCTCGTCGCGTTTTTTCTCAATCAGGGCATTGACAATGTGTTTGACATCCTGGCTGCTTGATTTGTTGGCAACAAGCACGGCATCAGGAGTTTCGATCACGATCAGGTTTTCTACGTTAACCAGGCCTACCAGACGACTGGAGGCGTGTGCGAGGGTGTTGCGGCTGTTGAGGGCGAGCACATCGCCTGTGTGTGCGTTGCCATGCGTATCTTTTTCCGATACGTTCCATACAGCATCCCAGGCACCCAGATCGTTCCACCCTGCGTTCAGTGGCACCATCTTGATGGCAAAACGGCTACCCGGACAGTGTTCCATGACGGCGTAGTCCACCGACTCTGAAGGAATTATTGAAAATTCGGCAGCACCTGGACGGATGAAGCGGGCGTTGGAGTGGGAGTCTGTGCTGCGCTTTGCCCAAGCGATGCGGGTAGCCAGCAGGATGTCCGGGCGGAACTGCCCAAGTGCATCCAGCCAGACAGAGGACTTGAGCACAAACATGCCTGCATTCCAGAAGTATCCGCCTTCCTGCAAGTAGGCTCGCGCATGCGCGGCATCGGGTTTTTCAACAAAGTCAGATAAGTGCGTCTGGATATAGCCAAAGCCGGTTTCAGGGCGGTCAGGCTTGACACCCAGCACGATAATGGCTCCACTTGCCGCCTCTTCAATGGCAGCTTGCACGGCATGGATGAATGCCGCTGGCTCAGTTACGGTCTGGTCAGCTGGAGCCACCACCAGTACGGGATCATTTTCACCTTCCATAGCCGCCAGCGCGGCAAGGGTAAGGGCTGGCGCGGTATTGCGCCCGGCCGGTTCAAGCAGGGTGCAGGCAGGCTCAATGCCTGCCTCGCGCAATTGCTCAGAAACCAGAAAACGATGCTCTTCGCCCGTGACGATGATGGGCGCTGCAATGGCGCCCATGGAGCTGCCAAGTCCAGCAAGCCGCTTGCTGGCTTGCTGAAACAGGCTTTCGTTGCCGGTCAAACATAAAAACTGCTTGGGGAACCCTGTGCGCGACAAGGGCCAAAGCCGCGTGCCTGAGCCGCCACATAAAACTACGGGTTGAATGGAAGTCATTCTTTGCTCATTCGGTAAAGATGGGGGAAACCGGGGGCTCCCAGTATCCGGGCGTCAGCATACATCCTGTTGGCGGGAGGCGTAGTGCCGCCTGCTTATGCGTTTACTGACCAGCGTCGGGCCTGCAGCATGGTCGCCAGTTTTTTGGCCGCGGGCAGGGGTTCGTCGTGCAGTTGGGCTGCCAGCAGTTCACCACACAGCATCGCCAGTGCCAGCCCGCGCGCGCCCAGGCCGCAGCACACCTGCAAGCCTTGCCACTGTGCATGCTTGTTGACCGCACCCACTGCGGGCAGCCGGTCGGGCAGGGTGGCGCGCACCCCTGCCCATGTGTGCACATCGCCTTTTTCAAAACGGTCTTGCAAGGCATTGGCTGCGCCGGGGTGCAGTACGCGCAGCTTGGCAAGGATTTCGGGCACATCGCTGGCGCGTGCGGCTGGGTCGGTGTCGCCGCGGGTGAAGGTGGAGCCGGTAATCCACGCGGTGCCGGTTTTTGCTTCGTGTTCCAGTGGAATATGTGCGGCCATGCTGCCTTTGCCGTTGATCGGAAACGGAGGCAAGTGGGCATTGTCTGCATTTTGGTGCCAGCTCCATGCTACCTGGCCGCGCAAGGGATTGAGTGCAATGCCGTGGGGTACGGTGGCTGCGTTTTGCGTTGTATTTTCTGCATCCGTTGCTGCCTGCAGCAGGGCACGGCTGCCAAACCCTGCCGCCAGCACCAGCAAAGGCGCTTGTGCCACGGTCTTGCCCTGTGCATCGCGCACCGACCAGATGGGATTTTTTTCAGGACTGTCAGATGTTTCTCTGGTGATGGCAGCAATGTGCTGACCGCCGATAAAACGGATATTGGGATGCTGCAGCAAGGCAGCAATCAACTGCGGCGGTTTGACCCAGGCCGCACGCGGGTGCCACAGGGCTACGCTGTCTGGTGGCAGACCGGCGTGCGCCAGTTGTTGCGAGTCTGCCGGATACGACCAGTCTTGCGCTGCGGCAAAAGGGTGGTGTTCGTCGAAGGCAGATGCAGGTGCGGGCTTTGCAGGCCAATGATGGGGCAGTTTCGATTGCCCTTGTACGCAATGTTCCAGCACGCCGCTGGGTGCCCAGTCGTTCTTTGCTTGCAACAAACGATGGGTGCGCTGCAGGCTGCAGCGGATGCCGGCGCGGATGACCTGCGAAATGCGTGTATCGTCGGCCGAGCTGTGCGGCACGATCAGGCCCACTGGCAAGCCTGAAGCGCCAGCGGCGGGTGCATCGCCTGCATCCAGCACTGTCACCTGCCAGCCACGCCGTGCCAGACTGTGAGCTACGGCGGCACCTGCCAAGCCTGCGCCGACAACCACCGTTTCGTGTGGTGTGTTGGGCGCAGTGCTCTTTTCGGATTTCTGTTGCCAATGGGGTGCGTAGGTGGCGAGCAGGTATTTTCTGTTGCCTGCGGAGGGCAACGAAAGCGGATTTTGCTCTGGTTCTGGTTTCTGCCAGACCCAGCCATCAGAAACGGTGGCGTGTTGCCACACTGACAATTTTGGAGAGCACGCATCGGGCCACTGGCTGATAAGTTGTGTGCCGTGCTGGCACAGCGGCTTCAACGCGCTGGCAAGGTTGCGCCACGCATGCGTTTCGTTGTTTGAGCCGGTATCGGTATCCTGAAAAGCACCCGCGTGGAAAACGATACGGTCAAAACGGCCCGTCGCTTCGCGCAGCATCTCCTGCACTTGTCCCACAGCTATGGTGAGGATCAGGCGTTCGTCTTCCAGCACCAGTCGATGCATGCCCGGCAGCAGACCCCACCATTGCGCTTGCAGCGTCTCGGCAGCCTCCGCTTGCCATGGCGCAGTATTTTCATAGCCTTGCTCTTTGGCTTGTAGTGCTACCGCGTCCAGGTCTTGCTGCACCTGCTCCCATCGCGGTGCCTCAAGGCATTGCCACACATAGTGCAGCACCGCGCCATCGCCTAGGGCATTCTGCTTTTTCCAGTGCAGCCATTGCGCAAAAAAGCCGCGCAGGTCAGGCGCGGCGAGGGACAGGATGTGGCGGGTCATGATCGGCAACGAAGATGCAAAAACGCCCGATTATGCGCCGCCCGGCTTCGCTGCAGAGGAGGAAAAGGTCGCAGCGTGGGTGCAAGCACCCACCCTGAAGATGATCCTTTTGGGGTTTTCCGCGACCTCTGCGTCCGGTTTCCCGTACCCGCATTCAGGCAACCGCCAGCGCCTGCTCCAGATCGGCAATGATGTCGTCGCTGTGTTCAATGCCGATCGACAGGCGGATCATGTCTTCGCTCACACCGGCTTTTTCGAGTTCGGCGGGCGACAACTGGCGGTGCGTGGTGCTGGCCGGGTGGGTGGCCAGCGTTTTGGCGTCGCCGATGTTGACCAGGCGCAAGATCATCTGCAGTGCATCCTGGAAGCGTGCACCCGCCTCGCGCCCGCCCTTGACGCCGAAGTTGAGAATGCCCGACGCATTGCCGCGCATGTACTTCTGCACCAGGGGGTAGTCCTTGTGGTCAGGCAGACCGGAGTAGTTGACCCAGTTGACCTTGGGGTGGTTTTTCAGGAAGGTGGCGACCTTCAGGGCGTTTTCGCCGGTGCGGTCCATGCGCAGCGCCAAGGTTTCCAGCCCCTGCAAAATCAGGAAAGAGTTGAACGGGCTGATCGCAGCGCCCATATTGCGCAGCGGCACGGTGCGGGCGCGACCAATATAGGCTGCGGGGCCGAGTGCTTCGGTATAGACCACGCCGTGGTAGCTTACCTCGGGTGTGTTCAGGCGCTTGAAGCGTTCCTTGTGCTCGGCCCATGGGAACTTGCCGCTGTCGACAATGATGCCGCCAATGCTGGTGCCATGTCCGCCGATGTATTTGGTCAGCGCATGCACCACGATGTCGGCGCCGTGGTCAAACGGGCGGCACAGGTAGGGGCTGGGCACGGTGTTGTCCACGATGAGTGGAATGCCTGCGGCGTGCGCCACTTTTGCCAGTTTTTCAAAGTCAGTCACGTTGCCCAGCGGGTTGCCGATCGATTCGCAGAAGATGGCTTTCGTTTTGCCATCGATCAGTTTGGCAAAGTCTTCGGGCTGGCGGTAATCGGCAAAGCGCACGTCAATGCCGTACTGCGGCAGCGTATGCGCAAACAGGTTGTAGGTGCCGCCATACAGCGTGCTGGAGGTGACGATGTTGTCGCCCGCCTCGGCAATGGTTTGCACGGCATACAAAATGGCGGCCATGCCCGAGGCCACGGCCAGCGCACCTACGCCACCTTCAAGCGCGGCCACGCGCTGCTCCAGTACATCGCTGGTGGGGTTGGTGATGCGGGTGTAGATGTTGCCGGGAATTTTCAGGTCGAACAGGTCGGCACCGTACTGGGTGTTGTCAAACGTGTACGACGTGGTTTGGTAAATCGGCACTGCAGCCGCGCGCGTGGTGGCTTCGCTTTTGTAGCCGCCATGTACGGCGATGGTTTCGGGGCGGTAGTTTTTGCTGGCGTCGGTCATGGCAGTATTCCTTTTTTCGTGTTGGGTCAAAATTCAGGCGCACGCTGGCCCACAAGCCGCATCCTACCTGTTTACAGACCTTGTGGCAGACGGAGCATAGACCGATTGCCCATGTTGATATAGCCAGGGATTGTTTGGGCAGCAGTCCGGTCAGCCTTGCGGAGCCGGATACTGCACATCCACCACCTCGATCTCCTGCACACCCGCGGGGGTTTGCAGAAGCACCGTGTCGCCCACGCGGCTGCGCAGCAGGGCGCGGCTGATCGGGGCAATCCAGCTTACCTGGCCCTGCAGGTTGTCCACTTCGTCAATGCCCAGAATGGTGATGGTGTTTTCTGTGCCCGCCTCATCGGCATAGGTTACGGTGGCGCCGAAAAATACCTGGTCGCTGCCGTGGTGCGCGCTCGGGTCGGCCACTTCGGCCAGTTCCAGCCGCCGCGTGAGAAAGCGGATGCGCCGGTCAATCTCGCGCATGCGCTTTTTGCCATACAGGTAGTCGCCGTTTTCCGAGCGGTCGCCGTTCTTGGCCGCCCAATGCACGGCTTCCACCACCTTCGGGCGCTCCTCGTCGATCAATTGCATCAACTCGGCGCGCAAACGGGCATAGCCCTGGGGCGTGATGTAGTTCTTGGCACCGCTGGGCAAAGCGGGCAGGGCGTCGTCTGCCTC
>JAUNUE010000107.1:0-3970 GCA_030538335.1 Allobrachymonas sp.
GCCCGGCGCAGACGCCTGGCCCATTACGGCAGCGACCTACATCATGATGCACACCAAGCAAGACAAGCCCGAGACTGCAGCCCAGGTGCTGAAGTTCTTTGACTGGATTTACGCCAATGGCGATGCCGGGGCCTCCGGTCTGGACTATGTGGCCATGCCTGCTGACGTGAAAACCGTCATCCAGCAGTCCTGGGCCAACATCCAGGACGGCGCGGGCAACCCCATTGCCTACAAATAAGGTCTGACGGCAAACAGTGCCACGGCCGTCCGCCAAGCTGCGGGGCCGTGGCTTCTTGATATCCTGTAAATACCGTACCCCTCCATGTCCACTGCAGTACCACCCGTCAACACCATGGCCACATCCACAGCCACCAGGGAACAACAACACCCTGCCCCTGAGCCGCTGCGTCGGCAAAACCCGATTGCCGACCTGCTGTTTGCCGGTGCTGCCCAAGGCGCCGTCTGGCTGACGCTGGCCTTGCTGCTGGGCATCATCGTCTCGCTGATCTGGGGCGCATGGCCTGCCATCGCAAAATTCGGTCTGGGCTTCATGACCAAAAGCGCCTGGGATCCGGTCATGGAAGATTACGGCGGCTGGGTCATGATCTACGGCACGCTGGCCACCTCGCTGATTGCGCTGGTGATTGCCGTACCCGTGAGCTTTGGCATTGCGCTGTTCCTCACCGAAATGTCGCCGCGCTGGCTCAAGCAGCCCCTGGGCATTGCCATCGAGCTGCTCGCAGCCGTGCCCTCCATCGTTTACGGCATGTGGGGCCTGATGGTCTTTGGGCCCGTGCTGGCCCAGTATGTGCAGGCGCCGCTGCAGGCCGTGTTCGGCAAGATACCGGGCCTGTCTTCCCTGTTCACCGGCCCGCCAGTGGGCATTGGCATTTTGCCCGCAGGTGTCATTCTCGCGATCATGATCATTCCGTTCATCGCCTCGGTGATGCGTGACGTGTTCGCTGTAACCCCTGCCCTGCTCAAGGAGTCGGCCTACGGTCTGGGTTCCACCACATGGGAAGTCGTATCGAAAGTGGTGCTGCCCTATACCAAAACTGGCGTCATCGGCGGCATCATGCTCGGCCTGGGCCGCGCGCTGGGCGAGACCATGGCGGTAACCTTCATCATCGGCAACATGAACCAGCTCACCAGCTTCAGCCTGTTTGAGCCAGCCAGCAGCATCACCGCCACGCTTGCCAACGAATTTGCCGAGGCCTCCAGCGACCTGCACCGTGCATCGCTCATCTACCTCGGCCTGGTGCTCTTCGTCATCACCTTCATCGTGCTGAGCTTCTCCAAAATCCTGCTGGCCCGTCTGCAGAAAAACGAAGGAAAACAAGCATGAGCGCCACCAGTATCGCTGCCCCTGCCGATCCCCGCGCAGCCAAGTTCAACCGCCGCAAAACAGTCAACCAGATCATGCTGAGCCTGTCGCTGGCCGCCATGGTGTTTGGCGTGTTCTGGCTGATCTGGATTCTCTGGGACACCATCCGCCTCGGCGTAAGCGGCATGAACCTAGCCGCCTTCACCGAAATGACGCCTGCGCCCAATGAGCCGGGTGGCATTGCCAACGCCATCTTCGGCTCGTTCATGATGGTGCTGGCGGCTGCACTCATCGGCACGCCCATCGGCATCATGGCCGGTATCTATCTGGCCGAATACAACAAGCACGGCTGGCTGGCCAGCGTCACCCGCTTCGTCAACGACGTGCTGCTGTCGGCTCCCTCCATCGTGATCGGCATGTTCGTGTCGGTGATGCTGGTGGTGCCCTTCGGCGGCTTTTCGGGCTGGGCCGGTGCCGTGGCGCTGGCGCTGATCGTGATTCCGGTGGTGATTCGCACCACCGAGAACATGCTCAACCTGATTCCCAGCGGGCTGCGCGAAGCTGCCTATGCACTGGGCACGCCGAAGTGGAAAGTCATATCCTCCATCACGCTCAAGGCCGCCCGCGCAGGCGTGGTCACCGGCGTGTTGCTTGCCGTGGCCCGCATTGCAGGCGAAACCGCACCGCTGCTGTTTACCGCACTGAACAACCAGTTCTGGACCAGCAAAATGTCCGAACCCATGGCCAGCCTGCCGACCATGATCTTCAAGTTCGCCATGAGCCCGTATGAAAACTGGCAGCAACTCGCGTGGGTGGGCGTTTTCGTCATCACGCTGGCTGTGCTGGGCCTCAACATCATTGCCCGTCTGCTGACCCGCAGCAAGTATTGACCGCTTACTTTTTACCGGATACCTGAACACCATGAACGCAGTCCTTCCCGCCCCCCGCACCAAAATCTCGGTACGCGACCTGAACTTCTACTACGGCAAGTTCCACGCCCTCAAAGACATCAACCTCGACATCCCTGAGAAGCAGGTCACCGCCTTCATCGGCCCCTCGGGCTGTGGCAAATCGACGCTGCTGCGCGTATTCAACCGCATGTTCGAGCTGTACCCCGAGCAGCGCGCCGAAGGCGACATTCGCCTCGACGGCCAGAACCTGCTCGACAAGAACAAGGACGTGGCGCTGATCCGTGCCAAGGTCGGCATGGTGTTCCAGAAACCCACGCCGTTTCCGATGTCGATCTACGACAACATCGCCTTTGGCGTGCGCCTGTTCGAAAACCTCAGCAAGCCCGACATGGACAACCGCGTGGAATGGGCGCTGAAAAAAGCGGCCTTGTGGGACGAGGTGAAAGACAAGCTGCAGCAAAGCGGCTCCGGCCTGTCGGGCGGCCAGCAACAGCGCCTGTGCATTGCACGCGGCATTGCCATCAAGCCCGAAGTGTTGCTGCTCGATGAACCCTGCTCGGCGCTTGACCCGATTTCCACCAGCAAGATCGAAGAACTCATCGCCGAACTGAAAGACGACTACACCGTCGTCATCGTCACCCACAACATGCAACAGGCCGCACGTTGCAGCGACAACACCGCCTACATGTACCTGGGTCAGCTCATCGAATTTGGCGATACCAAAGAGATGTTCTTCAAACCCAAGCGCCAGGAAACCGAAGACTACATCACCGGCCGTTTTGGCTAAGCAAACACGGCAAAGGAAAAGCCAATGACCGAAAAACACCTCTCCACCCAGTTTGACGCCGAGCTCAACCAGGTCAACAGCATGGTGATGGAAATGGGCGGCCTGGTCGAGCAGCAGATGCGCCAGGCAGTCGAAGCCCTGATCGACTACGACGGCGAAAGCGCCCGCATCGTGCTGGACACCGAGCCACGCGTGAACACCATGGAAATGCAGATCGACCACGAGCTGGTTTCCATCATCGGCCGCCGCCAGCCCACCGCGCGCGACCTGCGCCTGCTGATCGCCATCTCGCGCAGCATTGCCAACCTCGAACGCGTGGGCGACGAGGCCGTGCGCATTGCCCGCATGGTGCAGAACGTGATCCAGGCCGGTTCGGCGCGCACGCTGCACTCGTCTGAATTGCGCGTGGCAGCGGCACTGGCATCCGACATGCTGCGCAAAGCGCTTGACGCCTTTGCAAGGCTCGACGTGCGCATTGCGCTGGAGATCATCAAGACCGACGACCTGATCGATGCCGAATACGACGGTTTCATGCGCAAGCTGGTCACCTACATGATGGAAGACGCGCGCACCATCAGCCCCAGTCTTGACCTGCTCTTCATCGCCAAAGCGCTCGAGCGCATTGGCGACCACGCCAAGAACCTGGCCGAATGCGTGATCTACATTGTTGACGGCCTGGACGTGCGTCACACCCCGATACAGGCCATTGAATCGCAGTTGAGGTAAAGAAAGATGCGGCCCCAGCCAAAAATCCTGGTCGTGGAAGACGAAGCAGCCATTGCTGAATTGATAGGCGTGAACCTGCGCCACAACGGCTACCACATCACCTGGGCGACCGACGGCGCCGTGGCACAGCGTGAACTCGATGCGCAATTGCCCGACCTGATCCTGCTCGACTGGATGCTGCCGGGCGAAAGCGGCGTGCAACTGGCCAAGCGCTGGCGCGCC
>JAUNUE010000107.1:3980-6466 GCA_030538335.1 Allobrachymonas sp.
AGGACATCCCGATCATCCTGCTGACCGCACGCAGCGGCGAAAACGACCGCGTGGCAGGACTCGACGCAGGCGCCGACGACTACATCAGCAAGCCGTTCTCCACCAAAGAATTGCTGGCGCGCATACGCGCCGCCCTGCGCCGCCGTGCACCCGAGCCAGAAAACACCGTAATCGAACTCGGCAAATTGTCGCTTGACACCGGCACCTACCGCGTGCACTACGGCGAACAGCCGCTCAAACTCGGCCCCACCGAATTCAAGCTGCTGCACTACCTGATGAAAAACGCCGAGCGCGTACACAGCCGTGCGCAACTGCTCGACCGCGTCTGGGGCGACCACGTGTACATCGAAGAACGCACGGTCGACGTCCACGTCAAACGCCTGCGCGAATCGATGGGCACCGCCAGCACCATGGTCGAAACTGTGCGAGGCGCGGGGTACCGCATCACAGCGCAAAAAGCCTGAACAGCAATCACAATAATTGCTGCTCAGGGTGCGCGCCACTCTTCAGACATAAGGGGCATGCCCCACAATGGGGGCTCCACCACACCATGAGCTGACATGAGCTGGAGAATCGCCTGGTTGCTGATCGCGCAGACCATTGGCCTGGGGCTGGGGCTGTGGCTGCGTGCGCGCAACCATCCCGATGCCGGCTTCTGGATGCTCGCGGCCACGCTCGTACTCACTTGTGCCTGGCTGGTGTGGGACAACCTGCTGGGCGTGCGCATCTTGCGCTGGATGCAGAAAGACATTCTTGCGCAGCGCCCTTGGGCCTACAACCTGTGGCGCGAAGTGGCCGATGCCGCCACCGTGCAGCAACGCAAACAGTTGCACGAGACCCGGCTGGCAGAAGAAAAACTCGCCGCCTTTCTCGATGCGATTCAGGCATTGCCGATTGGCGTGGTCTTGCTTGACGGCGTGGGCCGCATGGAATGGTTCAACCTGATTGCAGCCGAGCACCTGGGCTTCAACAACCCGCAAGACTTGCAGCAACACATCATCCATCTGGTGCGCGATCCGCAATTCGTGCAGTACTGGCTGCAGCCGCACAGCGGCAACAACGCCGGGGTGATCATTTATGGCCGCAAACACAGTGCGCAAAGCCCGGTGAAACTTGCCATGCAGTACTTCCATTTCGGCGATGGCAAGCGCCTGCTGCTGTCACGCGATGTTACGGCGCTGGAGCAGGCCGACCGCATGCGGCGCGATTTTGTCTCCAACGTCTCGCACGAAATCCGCACGCCGCTTACGGTGCTGTCGGGTTTTGTCGAAACCCTGCAGAGCATTCCGCTTGACAAGGAGCAGGCATCCCACTATCTGGCGCTGATGGCCGAGCAGGCGCAGCGCATGCAGACACTGGTCAATGACCTGTTGGCGCTGTCGCGCCTGGAGGGCAACCAGCCGCTGGACCATTCCGAGCATATTGCGGTCGCCAATCTGCTGGACCAATGCCTGCTGGATGCGCAGGCCCTGTCGCGTGTGCTTGGCAACAGCCACGAGCCCATGCACCGCATCACCCTGAAAAGCAGCATCAGCCCCGAACTGCAAATCCAGGGCAGCTATACCGAGCTGCGCAGCGCGGTCAGCAACCTGCTCAGCAACGCAGTGCGCTACACCCCTGCGGGCGGCGAAATTGAGCTGCAGGCCCAGCTTGAACCGGAGGGCAACCTGCGCATCAGCGTATGCGATACCGGGCCGGGTATTCCCACCGAACATCTGGCGCGTGTGACCGAGCGCTTTTACCGCATCGACAAAAGCCGCTCACGCGAAACCGGCGGCACCGGCTTGGGCCTGGCCATCGTCAAGCACGTGGCGCAGCGGCATGGTGCCACGCTCGACATCCAGAGCAAGGTGGGACAGGGTTCGTGCTTTTCGCTGCTCTTCCCCACGCAACGCCTGCTGATGGAAGAAGGGGCTGACCATCATGGCCTTTTGACCTTGCGCGCGTTTGGTTCAACCAGCGAGTCCAGAAAAACCTGAGTCGGCCTCGCCCTTGTCCGCACGCGCGCGCTGGCAGCTACCGGCAACCACTCCGGGCTGGGCACCTGGCAAAGCGTGTGCCGCCAGATGGTAAAGATCAGGCAAGGCGCAATTTGATCCGGCCTGGCACAGCGATTGCGCAAACGGCTGCAAGCCCGGCAACAGTGCAGGGGGGTGCGGCGCATCTGCCTTGCTTTCTTCCTGCGTGAACAGGTTGAACTTCATCAACACCTTCTGGTCGTTGGGTGTGGGTGTGCGTTGCAGGGTTTGCAAAAAAGCCGAGAAAACCGGGTTGCGTTCTTGCGTGGCCAGCAAGTAATCCCAGCGGTTGCACTGGCCGTAGGTCTTGAAATTGCCTTCGCCCATGCCGCAAGGGAACATATTGGCGTTGAGCGTGGCCAGCTCATCCAGGATTTGTGCCTCTGTCCATCCGGCAGCTTCGCGCTCGGCAATACGGGCAAAAATGTCGACGGTTTGGCGGCCAAAGTCATGGTCGTTTTCAATTTC
>JAUNUE010000108.1 GCA_030538335.1 Allobrachymonas sp.
TCCGAATAATTCACCACGCTGATTTTCTGGTTGTTGTATTCGCTGGCAAAAAAATCGGCTGTGGTTTGCAAACTGCGCAAGGTGCCCTGGCGGATGGCATTGCTCGGCACCAGCACAATGAATTTGGACAAGCCAAACTTCTGGCGCAGGCGGTGTATGGTTTCAATAAAGGTAAAGGTTTTGCCCGTGCCGGTTTCCATCAGCACATCAAGCTGCAACCCCGGTGTAGCCGTAAAAGGCACCTGCACCTCGCCTGCCACAATGCGGTTTTCGTCGCGCAGCCGCTCAATATTGGCGCGCAAGGCAGAGGCGGCTTCATGCGGCGCATAAGTCGGGTTGGCGTGCGCATCGGCAGGCGCAATAAAGCGCACATCGGCAAATACCTGCTCTATGCTCTCCACCGCCCGCGCCTGGTAGGCCAGGCGGGTGTATTGGAATTGGGCTTGCATAAGTCGGCTGCCCCTTAGCCACGCAAGCGCAGCTTGTCGGCTGACATATCCAGCGTCTCCAGCAGGGTTTTCAGGCCCAGCAGGAAATTGTCGTCATTCACCCAGGGCGCAAACACCGATACCGCCTGCACCGGCTGCCCTTCAGCCCGTGCTTGGCGAATCACCTCGCCCAAATCAGCAACAGGCATCCCCTGAAGCACAAACAACACATCTTCTGCGCGGTAGAGCACGCCCTCTTGCACGGTATGGATGGGGGCCGACAGCGGCAAACCTTCAGCCAGCAGCAGGTTGTAGAGCACGCGCGGCAGTTGCGCGGGTTGCGGTGCGGTGATGCGTTGTTGCAGCTCCAGCAAATCGGCCTGGCTGGCCTCGGCCAGCGGTTTTTGCAAAATCAGGGCGTCGGGGTCAGTCTCCAGTGCAAACACACGAAAACCTGTATCCACCTCGGGCTTGTCGGCGTTGATTTTGGCACCGGCCCGGCGGATGCGCTCGGCGGTGATCTCGAAAATGGTGGCCTCTGGCTTGCCCAGCGTTTGCGTGACAAAGCTGTGCGCTTCTTTCTGTTTTCTCGGTTCGATTTTGTCGGGGATTTGCACCAGAATGAACTGGCGTTGGCCACCATCTTCGGCATTCAGGCGCATTACGGCTTCGGCAGTGGTGCCGGAGCCAGCGAAGAAATCCATGACCAAGTCATCTTTACCGCAACCCAAATGCAAAACTCGCTTCAAAAGTCGAATAGGTTTGGGAGTTGAGAAAATCTTCGAATCAAGTAACTCAGAGGTTTCTTTTTGTGCTTCATCGTTATGACCACAATCATCAAATATCCACCATGTTGAAGGAACAATACCTTGCTGAACTTCACTCAAATAACGTTTTAACCGTGGTCGTTTATAACTATAGTTGTTTCCCCAGTGCAATCGCCCTTCACTCTCCATTTCCAAATGCTTTTCATAGGAATATCTCCATACGGCATGCTCCTCTGGCCAAATATCCTCGCCAGTTTTGGGGTGCTTAATCGCATACCAGAGTGTTGGTCTTTCAGTCTTTGACTTACTACTGACATACTCGCCTGAAGTCCAATCTCCCCTCGGATCATTGTCTGGATTAGTGTAGCGAGCATTCTGCAATTCGGTTCTAGGGAGTAAATTACGCTCAAAAAAATCCGTCTTTTTATAGACCAAAATATGATCGTGCATAACCCCGATTCCTGGGTCATCGTTTGATACAGAGTATTTTTTCTGCCACAGCGCATTCGCAACAAAATTCTCCTGCCCAAACACCTCATCGCACAACAATTTCAACTGCGCCTGCTCATTATCATCAATCGAGATAAATATCACGCCATCGTCGCGCAACAAATCACGCGCCAATAACAGGCGCGGGTACATAAAGCTCAACCAGCCGGAATGGGTGCGCGCGCCGTAAATGTTCTTGATATATTCTGCCTCTTCGGCCTTGTAGCCCAGTATTTTCAAGACTTCGCTTTGGCGGGCGCTGAAGTCGTCGCGGTAGATAAAGGCGTCGCTTTGGGTGTTGTAGGGCGGGTCAATGTAAACAAGCTTGACTTTGCCAAAATAGCTTTGGCGCAGCAGCCGCAGGGCATCGAGGTTGTCACCCTTGATGAGCAGGTTGCCGGTACTGTCCCAGTTTTTGCTTTCATCCGGCAGGGGTTGCACGATTTTTTCGGGGGGCACAAAGGCGCTGTGGTAAGCCTCGCGCTTGCCGGCCCAGCGCAGCTCGTAGCCATCTTCTTCCACCAGGGCGGCCGCCGGGTCAAAAGCCAGTTGCAGTTTGTGCGCATTGATGCGCAGCTTGCCATCGGCCCCGGTTTCGAGCGCATCAGGAAAGTGCTGGCGCAACAACTCCAGCTTGCCCGCAGCGATGCTGGGCTGGTCAAACATGGGGCGGGGAGCAGAAGCTGTCATGGCGGGCGGAGGGGCAAAAATTTGGGCAAGGGTGATTATGGGGGCTTATGCACTGGTTTTCGGTGCATGTTTTTACGATTTGGGCCTGTTGATCAGGCTGGATCAGTAGTTGCATCTTCAGCCAAGAAACGGTTCACAGATCAAAAATGGCTTGAAATTGCCGTATTTTCTGGACATGTGAAAATGGTGAGTGCGGCAAAAGTTGGCGCGGCTGGCTGCTTGCTTCTGCTGTTTCTGGATACGCCCAAGTTGCCCACAACCTTACCCAGGAAAAGCAACAAGGTAAGGAAAACAGGGTAAAGCACGCACAGGGCCAGAACCAAGGGGCAGCCCTGCTATTGAGAGCCGTGGGTTCATGTGGTTGGCCCCGACAGGCATTTTGAGCAAGAAAAGCCTTTGCTTTGCCGGGATGGTTGCAATGCAGCGGGTTGGTGGTGAGGCATGAGCCCCACCCGGCATGCTGGTTCAGGCGTCGCTTTCCTGCCCCGCGTAAAAAGCCTCGTAAATCTCTTTGAGCGTCTGCCCGTTGTAAGTCCAGTAAGGCGAAGGCTGCAAGGGGTAGTCTTCAGGCAGTTGCCTGACCTTGCGTGTGGCCGCCGTGAGTGAGCACTCCTTGCCATCAAACAGCACCGTGCGGGTGGATTGCACAGTAGCCTGCGCGCTGCCGTCTTCATAAACCAGAACAGAGCCAATGGGAACCCCGATCTGCACATAGTCCATGCGCGGGCGGCGGGCCTGTTTGAGGTGTTCTGCCGCCTGCAGGTCAGCCTGCGTGGCTTCTGCCTCGATGGTGCGCTCCACTTGTGCAGTCACGTCATCTACCACTTCGGTATGCAGCAGCTTGAGGATGGAGATAACGCGCTCTGGCTCAATCCGGAAAAATTCGCGTGTGGGGTTGATGCGCATTTGCCCAAAAGCGTGGTGCAAGGCTTTTTCAACCTTCATGGCATCGAGTACACGGCAGGCAAAAACACAGTCAAATGGCACGGGCACGCCGCTGCTGAAGAGCTGTTTCATGCGCACATCCACCTCTTCTTGCGTGGTGGAGCCAATCTTGACCAGCCCCGGCATGGCCGGGTTGGTAAGCACATAAACGATCTGCAGCGCGGCGGAGTTTTGCATTAGCCCTCCAGATCCAGCTCGGCGTTGTGGTACACCGCCTGCACATCGTCCTGGTCTTCGAGTGCATCGAGCAGCTTTTGCATTTTTTCAGCGTCTTCACCTGCCAGCGCAATCGGGGTTTCGGCGCGCATGGTGACTTCGGCCATTTCGGCCACGAGGCCTGCCTTTTCAAGCGCCTCTTTCACCGCTTCAAAATCGCCGGGCGGGGTGATGACCTCGATGGTGCCCTCTTCGTCGGTGATGATGTCTTCGGCGCCTGCTTCGAGCGCCACTTCCATCACTTTTTCTTCGCTGGTGCCGGGTGCAAACAGCAGTTGCCCACAGTGCTTGAACTGAAACGCCACCGAACCACTGGTGCCCAGGTTGCCGCCGTTTTTGCTCAAGATATGGCGCACTTCGGCCACGGTGCGCACATGGTTGTCGGTCATGGTGTCCACAATGATCGCCGCGCCGCCCAGGCCATAGCCCTCGTAGCGGATTTCTTCGTAGTTCACGCCTTCGAGGTTGCCGCTGGCCTTGTCGATGTTGTACTTGATGCGGTCAGCCGGCATATTGGCGGCCTTGGCCTTGTCCACCGCCAGGCGCAGGCGCGGGTTGGCCGCCGGGTCAGGCCCGCCCTGGCGTGCGGCCACGGTAATCTCACGGATGATGCGCGTCCAGATCTTGCCGCGCTTTTCGTCTTGCCGACCTTTGCGGTGCTGGATATTGGCCCATTTGCTATGGCCTGCCATAACAATCCTCCTTTGCTTTCGCTTTATAGTAGTTGGTGCGACCACAGCCCGGATTGCCACCCAACGGCAAGGGGCGGGCGAACACTGTCAAAAGAACCATTCATTTTACCCACCAGCCTGCCAGCAGGGGCTGCAATCACCCAGATTTGAGGGAGTTTTCACCGTGAGCGAACCGTTGTTGATTGCCAAAAACGCGACTACCACTACAGCCCTGCTGCCGGGCCTGGCCAACCGCCACGGCCTGATCACCGGCGCCACAGGCACGGGCAAGACCGTGACGCTGCAAAAAATGGCCGAGTCGTTCTCGGCCATCGGCGTGCCTGTGTTCATGGCCGACGTGAAAGGCGACCTGGCCGGCATCAGCCAACAGGGCAGCATCGGCGACAAAATGGCCAAGGTGCTCAAGGAGCGCGGCATCGACCTGCCTACGCCCGTAGCCTGCCCCACCACCTTGTGGGATGTATTTGGTGAACAGGGCCACCCGGTGCGCGCCACCATCAGCGACATGGGCCCACTGCTGCTGGGCCGCATGCTCGACCTGAACGATACGCAGGCGGGCGTGCTCAACATCGTGTTCCGCATTGCCGACGACAACGGCCTGCTGCTGCTGGATTTGAAGGATTTGCGCAGCCTGTTGCAATACGTGGGCGACAACAGCAAACAGTTCACCACCGAATACGGCAACATCAGCGCCGCCAGCGTGGGCGCCATCCAACGCGGCCTGCTGCAGATCGAGTCGCAAGGTGCCGACAAGTTTTTTGGCGAGCCCATGCTCGACATCAGCGACCTGATGCAGACGGTTGCGGGCAAAGGCGTCATCAACATCCTCGCAGCCGACAAGCTGCTGACCTCGCCGCGTCTGTACGCCACCTTTCTGCTGTGGATGCTGTCGGAACTGTTCGAGATGCTGCCCGAAGTGGGCGACCCCGAAAAGCCCAAGCTGGTGTTCTTCTTCGACGAGGCGCACCTGCTGTTCAACGATGCGCCCAAGGTGCTGCTGGAGCGCATCGAACTGGTGGTGCGGCTGGTGCGAAGCAAAGGCGTGGGCGTTTATTTCGTCACACAAAACCCCATCGACATTCCCGACTCGGTGCTGGCGCAACTCGGCAACCGCGTGCAGCATGCCCTGCGCGCCTACACCCCGCGCGACCAGAAGGCCGTGCGTGCCACAGCCGAGACCATGCGCCCCAACCCCGAGATCGACATCGAACGCGCCATTACCGAGCTGGCCACGGGCGAGGCGCTGGTGAGCCTGCTCGACGAAAAAGGCCGCCCCGGCATCACACAGCGCGTGTATGTGGTGCCGCCCGGCAGCCAGATTGGCCCCATTACGCCTGAGCAACGTGCCGACCTCATCAAGAACTCGCTGGTAGCGGACACCTACGACCAGGCGGTTGACCGCGAATCGGCCTACGAAAAACTGCAACAACGCACCGAAAACGCCGCGCCGCTGGGCAAAGAAAACGCAGCCACGGGCAATGCGCAGGCACAAGACGGCGGCATGCTGGGCGACCTGATGACGATGGGCAAAGAGGCACTGTTTGGCCGCACCGGGCCGCGCGGCGGCCAGTACGATGGCTTGGTGCAGAACGTCATCAAAGGCGAGGCACGCCGCCTGGGCCGCGAACTGGTGCGCGGCGCACTGGGCAGCTTGCTGGGCGGTGGGCGCAGGCGGTGAACACCTGAAACTTCAAAACCAGTACCATGCACGGCCCCAGCCCCGCAGCCCCCCACCCCATGGCAGGTTTTCCGCAAGTCTGCTTCATCAAGAATTGCGTGAAGAACCCCAACATCATCGTAGGCGACTACAGCTATTACGACGACCCGGTGGACTCCGAAGGGTTTGAGCGCAATGTGCTCTACCACTATCCGTTTATTGGCGACAAGCTGATCATCGGCAAGTTTTGCGCCATTGCCACGGGCGTGAAGTTCATTATGAACGGCGCGAACCACAAAATGAGCGGTATCTCCACCTACCCCTTCCAGATTTTCGGGCAGGGCTGGGAAAAGGCCATGCCCCAAGCCGGTGAGCTGCCTTACAAGGGCGATACCGTGATTGGCAATGACGTCTGGATTGGCTACGAATCGCTCATCATGCCCGGCGTCAAGATCGGTGACGGTGCCATTGTGGCCTCGCGCTCGGTGGTCACGTCTGACATAGCGCCCTACACCATTGCAGGCGGCAACCCGGCACGCGAAATCAAGCGCCGCTTTGCG
>JAUNUE010000109.1 GCA_030538335.1 Allobrachymonas sp.
TTCGGCCACCACGTCACGGCCGCTTTTGATCACCTCATCGGGTGCGCGCAAGACCGAGAAGATGCTGCCTACGGTGCCGTTGACGTCGATATTGCTGGAGCCATCAAGCGGATCGAACAGCAGCAGGTATTTGCCGCGCGGCTGCCCGTTGGGGATCTGGAAAGGTGCTTCAAGGTCTTCAGATGCCATGCCCGCCAGGTGGCCACCCCAACTGTTCATCTGCGTAAAGCATTCGTTGGTAAGCGCTGACATGGCCTTGCCTTCGTCACCGGCAGGCACGGCGGTGGCAGCGCCTGCAATCGGCGTGGGTTCGCCGGGCATGGAAACCAGTTTGCCAAAAGCCACGGCGCGGCTGATGGCCTTGCAGGCCAACGCCACGTCGAGCATGAGGGCGTTGAAGTCGCCCGAGGCTTGCGGGTAGCGCTTGCGCTGGTCGATCAGATACTGCGTAAGGGTGTAGCGGTGGGGCAGGGGGTGGGGCAGAAGCTGCATGGCATGAAACGGACGAGGATGAAAAATCTTTACGCGGCGGTGGCGGCCTGGCGCAGCGCCTGCATCACGGTGCGGTAGCCTTTGTCGGCATCGGGCGCGCTGAACACGGCGCTGCCCGCCACAAAGGTATCGGCGCCCGCAGCGGCAATGGCGCCGATGTTGTTGGTTTTTACGCCACCGTCCACTTCGAGCCAGATCGGCTGGCCGCCCTGGGCCATGTGGGCGTCGATGCGGCTACGCGCCTCGCGCAGTTTGGCCAGGGTGCTGTCGATAAAGCCCTGGCCACCAAAGCCGGGGTTCACGCTCATCAGCAGCACGATGTCGAGTTTGTCCATGATGTGGTCCATCCATGCCAGCGGCGTTGCCGGGTTGAACACGATGCCTGCCTTGCAGCCATTGTCGCGGATCAGTTGCAGCGTGCGGTCGACGTGGCGGCTGGCTTCGGGGTGGAAGGTGATGATGTTCGCACCCGCCTTGGCAAACATGGGCACCAGCGCATCGACCGGCTCGACCATGAGGTGCACGTCGATGGGAATTTGCACATGCGGGCGGATGGCTTCGCACACCAGCGGGCCAATGGTGAGGTTGGGCACGTAATGGTTGTCCATCACGTCGAAATGCACCAGATCGCAACCGGCGGCTTCGATGGCGCGCACCTCTTCGCCCAAACGGGCAAAGTCGGCCGAGAGAATGGAGGGGGCGAGGCGGATGGTTTTGTTGGGCATGGTGGCAGCCTGGATGACTAAGGGAAAATGCGTTTACCGCAGAGACGCGGAGGGCGCAGAGGGCCGCAGAGATGGTCTGGGTGGAATTGCTGCAAAGCACAAACTGAAAGGCCTATTTTCCGTTCGCCCTGAGCTTGTCGAAGGGCTTGGTCGAAAAGGGGCTTCGACAGGCTCAGCCCGAACGGATATTTGCTTGTTTACCAGTTTGGCTTGTTGATCCACGCACAAGAAAGCAGAAACAGCACGAACGGAGATTTGCTTGCCTGTCGGCTTGGCCAGAAGCATGGCCTCTTTGGACATTTCAAGTTTGTGCATATCAAAAAATCCTCTGCGAAACTCTGCGTTCTCTGCGGTGAAAAGCCGGAAATCTCATGCCGCAGCATGCCACTGCCGCACCTGTTCCAGCGTCACATCGCCCAGATCAGGCAGCACGCGCAGCGCGCCGGTAAATTCGTGGTGCTCGGTAAAGCCATTGGGCGTGATGAGCACAGGCAGGCCCGCCGCCTGCGCAGCAACCAATCCGTTGGCCGAGTCTTCAAAGGCGATGCAGGCGTCGGCAGGCAAGCCCAGGCGCTCCAGCGTTTGCAGGTAGACCTGCGGATGCGGCTTTTTGTTGGGTGCGGTTGAGGCGTCTTCGATCACGGCGAAGTACTGCTGCCAGTCGTCGCCCACGGCCTTGCGCAAGAGGGCTGCGATGTTGACGGGCGAGGTGGTGGTGGCAATGGCGAGTTGCAGCCCGGCAATGTGCGCGTCTTCAATCAGCTTCAACACGCCGGGGCGCAGTTGCACCGCCCCTTCCTGCACGGCTTTTTCGTAGAACGAGGTTTTGAGTTCGTGCAGTTGCGCCACTGTGTCGCGCACGCCTGCGCCAATGTCGATCAGGTCGGGCTGGGTTTGCCGCCAGTAGTGCAGGATGCGCTCCTTGCCGCCAGAGATTTCGAGCAGACGTGTGTACTCTTCCACGTCCCAGTGCCAGTCGCGGCCGGTTTCGGCAAAGGCGCGGTTGAAGGCGGCCAGGTGCGCGGCCTCGGTATCGGCCAGCGTGCCGTCAACGTCAAAAATCAGGGCTTGCAAGGTGGCTTGGGTCATGCGGGGGTGTTGTCCTTTTCGGTAGAGGGGGTGGCAAACAGGCGGCTGGCCAGAATGTCTTGCGGGGTGAGCGTGGTCAGGTCTTCGGCTGAAAGCGCCTTGTCACGGTCGGCGAACAGGCGGCTGGCCTGGCGCAAGCGGGCGCGGTCAAGCGCGTTGCGCACGCTGCGTGCGTTGGCAAATTGCGGCTGCGCCATGCGCAGTTGCAGGTAGTCGTTGAAGGCCGCTTCGGCGCCTGTGCCGAAATGGTAGTTCTGCTGCTGCAGCATTTTGCCCGCGATGTGCATCAGCTCATCCTGCGAATAATCAGGAAAGTCGAGGTGGTGCGCAATGCGGCTGCGCATGCCGGGGTTGGACTGGAAGAAGGTGTCCATGCGGTCTTTATACCCGGCGAGGATGACTACCAGGTCGTCGCGCTGGTTTTCCATCACCTGCAGCAAAATCTCGATGGCTTCTTGCCCGTAGTCGCGCTCGTTCTCGGGGCGGTACAGGTAGTAGGCCTCGTCAATGAACAGCACGCCGCCCATGGCTTTTTTCAGCACCTCGCGCGTTTTGGGCGCCGTGTGGCCGATGTATTGGCCGACCAGATCGTCGCGCGTAACGGCCACCATATGGCCCTTGCGCACGTAGCCGAGCCGGTGCAGGATTTGCGCCATGCGCATGGCCACCGTGGTTTTGCCGGTGCCGGGGTTGCCGGTAAAGCACATGTGCAGCGAAGGCGTTTGCGCCAACAGGCCGTGCGTGGCACGCAGTTTGTCGATCACCAGCAGCGCGGCAATGTCGCGGATGCGCGCCTTGACCGGGGCGAGGCCCACCAGCTCGTCATCCAGCTCTTGCAATACCGCTTCGACTTGCGACTGCGCCAATACCTCGGCCACGGTGCGTGGTGCGTCGGTGGCGGGTGCTGCCTTGGGCTGCTCGTTGGCTGTTGCGTCGGCAGATATATCTGCTGGTGCGGCAGGTGTGGAGCCGGGGATGGAGTAGCTGGGAGATGTCATGGGCGTTTGGTTATCCATCTAGTAGGGCGGGTTAGCCGCAGGCATAACCCACCATGCAATCAGCGCAGCAATCAACGCAAACGGTGGGCTACGCCTTTGGCTAACCCACCCTACGAATCACAAATCACAAAAAAGCCAGCGTGGGCCAGCAAAAACTGCCTGCTGCCCACGCCAGCGGAGGTAACCGTTCTATCTCAATAGCGCTCGCCTTCGGGCTTGTCGGTGGCGTAGCTGTGCACGGTGTAGCGCATGCTGCGGCCATTGACTTCTTGCCTTGCCAGACCAAAGCCGGGTTCGGTTTTGGGGCGGTTGACGATGAAGCTCATGGCCACGCTTTCCACGCCACGGGTGGAGTCAAACGCCACCAGACGGATGTAGTGGTTGGGGAAAGTCTTGCGGCAGGTGTTGACTTCGGCCAGCACGCCTGCGGCGTCCATCAGGTCGAACATGGGCATGCCGAACATTTCCCAGTAGGTGTTGCGCGGGTGCGGATCGTCGGTGTATTCCACGCTCCAGGCGTAGCCTTTGTCGAGGCCGTATTGCACCTGTGCGGTGATCTCGGCATCGGTCAGGTCGGGCAGAAAGCTGAACTGGCCTTGGGTGATGCGGCCGGTGGGGTTGGTCATCATGGTGAAAGCTCCTTGAATACGGGTTCGGATACCGGACGCAGAGGACGCAAAGGATACGCAAAGGTCGCAGAAGAAAACATAAAAAATTTTTCAGGTATTTTTTGCGTTCTCTGCGTAATCTTTGCGTCCTCTGCGTCCGGCAATTGGGTTGTTCAGGCGGCAGCGGAAGGCGTTGCCACGTAGTCGCTGCTGTCAGTGCTTGCGTAGTTGAAGGTGATGTCGCCCCAGGTGTCGAGCGCGGCTTGCAGCGGGCTGCATTGTTTGGCGGCCTGGCGCAAAATTTCGGGGCCTTCGTTCTTGATGTCCTTGCCTTCGTTGCGCGCCTTGACCATGGCCTCAAGCGCCACGCGGTTGGCCACAGCGCCAGCCTGCACGCCTTGCGGGTGGCCGATGGTGCCGCCGCCAAACTGCAGAATCACGTCGTCGCCAAACAGGTCGAGCAACTGGTGCATCTGGCCGGCATGGATGCCGCCCGAAGCAACGGGCATGACTTTTTTGGTGTCGGCCCAGTCCATGTCGAAGAACAGGCCGCGCGGCAGGTCTTGCTTGGTGTAGCTGTCGCGGCAGACGTTGTAGTAGCCCTGCACGGTAAGCGGGTCGCCTTCGAGCTTGCCCACGGCCGTGCCGGTGTGCAGGTGGTCGCAACCGGCCAGACGCAGCCATTTGGCAATCACGCGGAAGCTCACGCCGTGGTTCTTCTGGCGCGTGTAGGTGCCGTGGCCGGCGCGGTGCATGTGCACCAGCATGTCGTTCTTGCGTGCCCACTCGGCCATGCTCTGGATAGCCGTCCAGCCCACCACCAGGTCGACCATGATGACGATGCTGCCCAGCTCTTTGGCAAACTCGGCGCGCTCGTACATGCCTTCCATGGTGCCGGCCGTGACGTTGAGGTAGCTGCCCTTGACCTCACCCGTGGCGGCGCTGGCCTTGTTCACGGCATCCATCACGTACAGGAAGCGGTCACGCCAGTGCATGAAGGGCTGCGAGTTGATGTTCTCGTCGTCTTTCATGAAGTCGAGCCCGCCCTTCAGGCCTTCGTAAATCACGCGGCCATAGTTGCGGCCACTCAGGCCCAGCTTGGGTTTGGTGGTGGCGCCCAGCAGCGGGCGGCCGAATTTGTCGAGACGCTCGCGCTCGACGATCAGGCCGGTGGGCGGGCCTTTGAAGGTCTTGACGTAGGCCACGGGGATGCGCATGTCTTCGAGGCGGGCGGCTTTCAGCGGCTTGAAGCTGAACACGTTGCCGATCAGGCTGGCCGTCATGTTGGCGATGGAGCCTTCTTCAAACAGGATCAGGTCATACGCCACCCAGGCGAAATACTGGCCGGGGGTGTTGGGCACCGGCTCAACCTTGTAGGCCTTGGCGCGGTAGCTGTCGCAGGCGGTGAGGCGGTCGGTCCATACCACCGTCCAGGTGGCGGTAGACGATTCACCGGCCACGGCGGCGGCGGCCTCTTCAGGGTCGACACCGTCTTGCGGGGTGATGCGGAACAGGCAGATGGTGTCGGTCTCCTTGGGCTCGTAATCGGGCACCCAGTAACCCATCTGCTTGTATTTCAGTACGCCTGCGCTGTAGCGCTTCTTGGCATCGGTGATCTCTGTAGACATGTGCTTGCTCCGGTGGTGGTAGGAAACTGTTTGTGACATTGAATGTAGGCCAGTGTTGTGTTCAAGTAAAGTCAATTTTTGTATCCCTATAATTCAATTTTATTGAACCATCGGGTGACGCAAAGGCATTGCTTTTATCGATAAAAACGCATTGAGCAAATCCAGCCTCCCAAGGGAGCGGGGACGCAAAACTCACCAAAACCCCATCACAGGTTCTCATACAGCAGTTGCAATCTGTATCTTGAATAGAGGGTGATCAGGCGTTACATTGATCATTCCATTTCTAGGTCAAGCGTGCGCTTTGGCGGCTCGCTTTGCCGTGCTACAGCACTGTTTGCAATTTGCCTTCGTGTTCACGGTTGATTGAAAATGGAACTAGATTCAATTTGTTGAATTTTTTGGTTTGTTAAGAAATTAGGCTTTACGCAAAATATTCACATGATTTACGTAAACCTGCTCTAGCTCTGGCTACGCGGCGCACCGCAGACAGTACGATTGGGGCGTCAACAACGCCAGGGTGGTTTTTGCGTAAACCCTGCAAAAGAAGGATCAGTACGACATGAGCACTTCTATTTTTTTTCGTCAGGGTCATTCACAGGCCTTATGTTTGGCACTGTTGATAACTACAACCGCTTTGCCGGCGGCAGAGCTACCACGTGTTGCTGAGTTGCAGTATGTGGGGCCTTTTGGTGTGCCAGCCAGCATGCACTTCAGCCGTAAATCGAATGACTACAAAGTGGTGGTCAGGCTAAATGCACCTTTTTATCCTATGCGCTTTGAGTCTTCAGGCACCATCAATGGCGATACATTAAA
>JAUNUE010000110.1 GCA_030538335.1 Allobrachymonas sp.
CATCGAAGCCGCCCGCCGTCTGGAGCAAAAAGGCATCCATACCAACCTGACCCTGCTGTTTGCCTTTTGTCAGGCAGCCGCCTGCGCCCATGCTGGCGTCAAGCTGATTTCGCCGTTTGTGGGCCGCATCTACGATTGGCACAAAAAACAGGCGGGCAGCCAGTGGGATGAAGCCACACATGCAGGTAGCAATGACCCCGGCGTGCAATCAGTA
Source organism: Allobrachymonas sp. (assembly GCA_030538335.1). Taxonomy (GTDB): domain Bacteria; phylum Pseudomonadota; class Gammaproteobacteria; order Burkholderiales; family Burkholderiaceae_C; genus Brachymonas. Next base: position 215 of record JAUNUE010000110.1, read on the forward strand.
CGGCATATTTATGCGTATTACAAACAGCATGGCATCGCCACCGAGATCATGGGTGCCAGCTTTCGCAATACGGGGCAAATCATGGCGCTGGCCGGGTGTGACCTGCTCACCATCAGCCCCGATCTGCTGGCGCAACTGGCTGCCAACCCTGCACCCGAAGGCGAGCCGCCCTTGCAGCAAAAGATGGCCAAAGACACCTTCATCGCCATGCCGGAACACCACGAGCCTGCCTTCCGTCTTGCGCTCAACGCCGACGCCATGGCTACAGAAAAACTGGCCGAAGGCATCCGCGCTTTTTCAAGCGATACAGAAAAACTGGAACAGTTGATGCTGGCCTGACCCAGACGATGCCTAAAACACCTCACCCCACAGCAGCCAAGCCTGTGGACCACAGCCCTGCGTGGCAAGCACTTGAACACGAGGCGCAGCGCTTTTCAGACAGCGCTCATCCGGCAGCTTTCGACTTGCGGCAGGCCTTTGCGCATGATGCGCAGCGGCAGCAGAAATTCAGCCGTACCTTGCACGACGCACAAGGGGTGCTGCTGCACACCGACTGCTCCAAGAGCTTTCTGGACGACACGGTGTGGCAACTGCTGCTGCAACTGGCCAATCAACGCGAGGTATTTGCCCTGCGCGACGCCATGTTCTCAGGCGCAGCCATCAACACCAGTGAGCAGCGGCAGGTCATGCATTGGCTACTGCGTGCTCCTGACTCCATAGATCTGCCCTCCTCCCTGCACGCCGCATGGCAGGAGGTCAAGGCCACGCAAGATGCCTTTCTGGCATTTGCCGAATCCGTGCGCACCAACGCAGCCATCACCGATATTGTCAATATCGGCATTGGCGGCTCGGATCTCGGCCCGGCCATGGCCGTACAAGCTTTGCACGCACATACACTGGCCAACAAGCGGTTCCATTTCGTCAGCAATGTAGATGGCCATTCGCTGCAGGAGGTGCTGAACCACGTCCGGCCTGCAAGCACCCTGTTCATCATCTCCAGCAAAAGTTTTTCCACGCTGGAGACCATGACCAATGCCCGCACGGCACTGCAATGGTTTACAAGGCAGTCTGGCAAAGATGCTGCGCCCGTCGATCGGCATTTTGTAGGCATTACCACCAACACGGCGGCCGCTGCGGCGCTGGGCATCCACACCACCTTTGGCTTCTGGGACTGGGTGGGCGGGCGTTATTCGCTGTGGTCGGCCATTGGCCTGCCGCTGGCTATTGCCATAGGTGCAGACGGGTTCAGGCAACTGCTGGCTAGTGCCCACGCTGTAGATCGGCATTTTGTAGAAAGCCCGCCCGAAAACAATCTGCCTTTGTTGCTGGGTTTGCTGCAAGTATGGGAAAGCAGCCTGCTGCGCCACAACAGCCGCTGCATTGCGCCTTACCATGCTGATTTGCAGCGCCTGCCCGCTTACCTGCAGCAGCTGGAAATGGAAAGCAATGGCAAAAGCGTTACCCGCGATGGCCAGCCGGTGAACTACCCCACGGCACCGACCGTATGGGGCGAACCCGGCAGCAACGGCCAGCACGCCTTTTTCCAGCTATTGCGACAAGGCACGCAAACCATTCCCGTGGAATTCATCGCTGTGCGGCAGGAAGAACACGATTGGCCGGAGCACCAAATCCTGTTGCTCTCCAACGCATTGGCCCAGGCACACGCCTTGATGCTGGGCAACGACCACGCTGATCCGCAAAAGCGTATCGCTGGCAACCGTCCCAGCACTTTCATCGTGCTGCCCGAACTCACGCCCCGCACGCTGGGTGCCCTGCTGGCCCTGTACGAACACCGCACCTTCGTCTGCGGTGCGGTATGGAATCTCAACAGCTTTGACCAGTGGGGCGTGGAGCAAGGAAAAATACTGGCACAGGATATTGCCCAACGCTGGCAAACTGGTGATGTATCAGGGCTTGACCCATCTACCGCCCATCTGCTGCAAAAATTGCGCAATTGACTTGAAACACAGGTCAAAGCGTAAAGTAAAAAACGGCAGGTGATACCACCTGCCATTTTTTCATGCCTTATTCAATCACCAGCTTCTGCGGTGCGCTGCTAACTTTTTTGGGCAAGGTTAACATCAGCACGCCATTTTCATAACGCGCCTTGGCTGCCGCTTCGTCAATATCCACCGGCAACTGGAAACTGCGCGCCACTGCGCCATAGTAGCGCTCGCTGCGCAAGGTCTTCTCGCCTTCAGATTGCTTGTCCTGCTGTTTGATTTCAGCACGCAAGGTCACGATACTGCCTTCTACCGACACCTGGATGTCTTGCTTGCTGACACCCGGAATTTCCGCGTGAACGGCAAACTCCTTGTCGTTTTCCTTCACATCCACGCGGATCTGTGAGGCTGCAGGCAAAGGATCACCGTGCAAGGGTTTGATGAAAAAACCGGGTGCCACGTCCTTGAAAAACTCGTCGAACAGGCCACCACGTGCCATCAGATTGTTCATGCTCATCTCCTCAAAAACGGCCTTGTCGGCCACACGTTGCATGGTTCCTATATGCTGGCCCATGCATCTGTTTTCAAGGCAAAAATTCCCAAAATCTCTCCACCAATAACCATTGCCTCTCCCCCACATCACGTCTCTCATCTGCATGGTTTGGCAGCGCGTTAGGATGTGGAAAATTTTCCCGATGCTTCATCTGAACAAACCATGTACTACCGCAGCCAGGCCAGCGCCCAATTGATCAACAGCCAGGAGCATGGCGTGCATGCCGAATTGCTGCTGGTAGAAGGCGAATCTGCGGCACGTTCAGCCGCGCAAGTTCGCAACGCCGGTGTTCAGGCTGTGCTGCCCCTGCAAGGCAAACCGTTGAACGCATGGAAAGCCACAGCCACCAAAGTGCAGGCCAGCCCCTTGTATGGCCAGTTGGCACAAGCCCTTGGCCTGCCTGGCCCCACTGAACCCCTGGCTGAAACCGCCCTGCCTCAGTTGCAGTTTGGCCGCCTCGTGCTGTTGTTTGATCCTGATGCGGATGGCATCCATATCGGCGCGTTGGTGCTACTGTACCTGCAACGCTGGCAGCCCGTGTTGTTGCAACAGCAACGCGTGGTCATGGTGCGCCCGCCTATGGGCGCGATGCAAACAGTTGATGCAGAAACCGGTGAAATCACGCACCAGAACGCCTACAGCCCTGAGCATCTGCGGGCTTTGCAACAGGCCATGGCGCCTGAAAACGCCCCGTTCACGCAAACACAGGTCTACCGGGGCCTGGGCAGCATGCCGCCCGATGTGCTGCGCAAAACCTGTATTGATCCCGATACTCGCCAGGCACACGCAGTAACAGAGCAGGAAATGCAACAGGTCGTGGATATTTTTGGCGGCAGCGCAGACAAATACCCGACAACAGGGGGCTGAATGGCCGAGGCTCCACTGAAAACGCGAACTGTAATACCGCATGAAACGGGTCGGCATTCACAAAAAGATACAATCCCCGTTTCTGGACTGCCTTGCCGTGTTCTTCAAGGAACCGTACAAGCCCGAAGCCTGACTTGCAAACGCAAGCACTTCAAACAAACAGGTATCCCCTTGGATACGAGCGCCGCATGTAGCTGCGGCAGCCTGTCATAAAGTCCAGACCATCGCAGGTGTGCATATTTGCGGCAGCCTTACGGATACCGAAGGCTTGGCCGTTCTGCGTGAAGGATGGCTCTCTCCTTCTTTTGTGCGCCATTTCTTTTCACTGGCTTCTGGGCACTTGTAAAACAGTGTGCACAGGCCCCGACAGGAGATTGGCTTTGTGAACAAGGCTCCCCGATTCATTCTTGCAACCGACCTTGACGGCACCTTTCTGGCGCCGGCAACCGCTTCATCCCGCACCACGCCCGAGTTGTACCACCTGCTGCGTGAGCACGCACAGCAGGCCATGCTGATATTTGCCACGGGTCGCGCTTACGAAAGCGTGCTGCCCTTGCTGGACGACCCCAGCATTCCCGCGCCAACGTACATCCTTGCCGATGTGGGTGCCACGGTGCTGGTTCGCCAGGGCGATGGCTATACGCCGGTTGCCCCCATTCAATCAGAAATTGCCGATGCATGGCCCGGCCACGAAGCCGTGCTGGAGCACGCCGCGCGCATTGAAGGGTTGACCTTGCAGGATGTTCCGCAGGAATACCGTTGCTCTTTCATCTACAGCCATCAACAGGCCGTCACACATGCACGGGAAATAGCCGATGCGCTGGGCCTGGACGTGCTGCTTTCTGCTGGCCAATACCTCGACTTTTTGCCCAAAGGCGTGAACAAGGGCAGCAGCCTGCGCAAGCTGGTGCAGCTCAAACAACTGCCCGCCGACCGCATCCTTGCCGCAGGCGATACGCTCAATGACCTGTCCTTGTTACAAGCGGGCTACCGCAGTGTGGCCGTGGGCAACGCCGAACCTGCACTGCTGGAGGCACTGGCTCCAAGTACGGTGCCCACTGCTGAACACCTCTTCTGCGCCAGCCAAGCAGGGCCAGACGGCATTCTTGAGGCCATACACCACTTCGGTCTTGACCATGCGCTGGACGTGCCGGATGACGACATGCCCGACGCTCCTGCCGGAGATGCCGACCTGGTCATGGTCTACCACCGCCAGCCTTTTGACGAGGTGGAAAAAGAAGGCCGCATCGTGCGCCAGATTCCGCAAAGCCCCAACGGCATCATCCCCACCTTGTTGGGGTTTTTTGCTACAGGACGGCGCGGCGCATGGGTCGCCTGGTCAGAACAGGCATCTCGCAACCCGGAAGGTTTCGAAGTCAACGTGCCCGTGGATGCCAGCCTGTACCCGAACCTGCAGGCCAGCCGGGTAGCGCTCACAGCCGAAGACATCGACATCTTCTACAAGAAGTTTTCCAAAGAGGCGTTCTGGCCCGTGATCTTTTCGTTTCCTGAGCGCGCCACCTTCAACGAGGCGCACTGGCAGCGTTTTTGCGAAGTCAACCAGTTGTTTGCCGAGCAATGCGCTGCTGTTGCCAGCCCCGGCGCCATTGTCTGGCTGCACGATTACAACCTGTGGATGACGCCCGCTTACCTGCGCGAACTGCGGCCCGATCTAAAAATCTGCTTTTTCCACCACACGGCTTTTCCCTGTGCGGACATCTTCAACATCCTGCCCTGGAAGCGGCAAATCATCTCCAGCCTGCTCAAATGCGATTACGTGGGGTTCCACATTCCGCGTTACGTCGAGAATTTTGTGGACGTGGTGCGCTCCAGCGTGGCCGCACAGGTGCTGGAAACAGAGTCGTGTGCGCCCACCTGGCTTACCTATGGCTGCGCTTTGGGGGTAGAGACGATGACACGCCAGTTGCAAACGCCCTATGGCACGCTGGGTGTAGGAGCACACCCTGTAGGGATAGACAACGAAAAAGTCAAACAACTGGTTTGTGCGCCCGAATCACAACAACAAACCCACCGTTTGCAGCAGGAGGTGCGCGATCGCAAGATTGTCCTGTCCATCGAGCGGCTGGATTATGTAAAAGGCCCGATCGAAAAAATGCAGGCGTTTGAAAAATTCCTGCATCGGCACCCCGAATGGCATGGCCGGGTCACGATGATCAACATCGTCACCCCGGCCGCCAAGGGCATGTCGATTTACGAAGAAACCCGGCAGGAACTGGACCGCACCATCGGACGCATCAACGGACGCTTTGCCAAGGTCGACTGGACGCCCGTGCGCTATTTCTACCGCTCCCTGCCTTTTGAAGAACTGATGGCCTATTACGCCAGCGCCGATGTGGCCTGGATCACCCCGCTGCGCGACGGCCTGAATCTGGTCTGCAAGGAGTTTGTCTCGGCCAAGGCAGCATCCGGCACGCAAGGAGTACTGGTGCTGTCAGAGTTTGCCGGCGCCGCGGCCGAACTCAAAGGCGCCGTCCTGACCAACCCGCACGACGAAAACAGCCTGATCCAGAGCCTGGAAATGGCGCTGAACATGGACGAGCAGGAAATGCAGTTGCGACTGGAGCAACTCACCGAACGGGTGCAACACTACGATGTCACAGCCTGGGGCCAGGACTTTTTGCAGGCAGCCCAGCAGCTTGTTGCTGCATCAGGCCCTGCCAATACCCCGGCACTTGATGCCATTACGGCGTAAATATAGCCAAATCTGAAAATAATCAGACACCGTTCGCCCTGAGGTATCGAAGGGC
>JAUNUE010000111.1 GCA_030538335.1 Allobrachymonas sp.
AACAAACTCTTATGGGTTTGTTTTGAGCCAATGGATGAAATATGACGGCATCTCGCTGCTCAGTATTGCTCAAAAGTCATCCACCCCAAACGCCACCGTCGCCACATGCCCCTGCACCACGCTGTGCGCCAGGCCGTGGATGCGGCTGAGAATATGGTCGGCGTAGAACCGTGCCGTAAGCACCTTGTTGCGGTGAAAGGCCGGGCCGTAATGGTCATCGTCACCATCAGCCAACTGCTTTTCGCTCACCAGCAGTGAACGCGCCAGTTGCCAGCCTGCCACGAGGTTGCCCGCCAGCATCAGGTAAGGCACGCTGCCTGCGTACACGGCGTTGGGGTTGTTTTTCGCCTCGGCCACGATAAAGTCAACGGCCTGCTCAAATCCCTGCCGCGCAGCCGCCAGTTGCTGCGCTACGGCGCGGGCATGGTCGCTGCCACTGGCAGCCAACTCTTTTTCTGTTTCGGCAATTTGCGCTGCCAACGTCTTGGCAAACGCACCTGCATCGCGCACGGTTTTGCGACCTACCAGGTCGTTGGCCTGGATGGCCGTGGTGCCCTCGTAAATGCTCAGGATCTTGGCGTCGCGGTAGTACTGGGCCGCACCGGTTTCTTCGATAAAACCCATGCCGCCGTGCACCTGCACGCCCAGCAGCGCCACTTCTTGCGCCACCTCGGTGCTGTAGCCCTTGACCAGCGGCACCATCCATTCGTAAAACGCTGCACTTTCGGCACGCACGGCTGCATCGCCATGGTGGTGCGAGCGGTCATACGCGGCAGCCGCATTGATCGCCATGGCGCGGCAACCCTCGGCCAGCGCGCGCATGGTCAGCAGCATGCGCTTGACGTCGGGGTGCTGGATGATGGGTACGGCGTTTTTCGAGGATCCGTCCACCGGGCGGCTCTGCACGCGCTCGCGGGCGTAGGCCGCCGCCTTTTCGTAGGCGCGCTGCGACAGGCCGATGCCTTCGGTGCCCACGGCAAAGCGTGCGTGGTTCATCATCACGAACATGTATTCCAGCCCACGGTGCGGCTCGCCCACCAAATACCCCACGGCACCGCCCTGCTCGCCAAACTGCAAGGTGCAGGTGGCGCTGGCCTTGATGCCCAGCTTGTGTTCGATGCCGGTGCAACGCACATCGTTGCGCGCACCCAGGCTGCCGTCGGCATTGACCAGAAACTTGGGCACCACAAACAGGCTGATGCCCTTGATGCCCTCGGGCGCATTCGGCAGGCGCGCCAGCACGAGGTGGACGATGTTCTCGGCCATGTCGTGCTCGCCCCAGGTGATGAAGATCTTGGTGCCAAAGATTTTGTAGCTGCCGTCGCCCGCCGGTTCGGCGCGTGTGCGCACCAGCGCCAGGTCGCTGCCCGCCTGCGGTTCGGTCAGGTTCATGGTGCCCGACCATTCGCCGCTGACGAGTTTGGGCAGCCATTGCCGCTTCATCTCGTCGGATGCGGCCGTGAGCAAGGCCTCGATCGCGCCATCGGTGAGCAAGGGGCACAGCGCAAAACTCAGGTTGGAGCTATTGCACAGTTCCAGGCACGCCGCGCCGATGGTTTTGGGCAGCGCCTGCCCGCCGTACTCCGCCGGTTGCTGAATGCCCTGCCAGCCGCCTTCGCGGTACAGGCGGTAGGCCTCCTTGAAGCCTTTGCTGGCCGTCACTTCGCCGTCTTTCCACGTGGTGGGAGCCACATCGCCCGGATGGTTGAGCGGTGCTGTCACTTCGGTATGGAAGCGCGCGGCCTCTTCCAGCACGGCCTGCGCCGTATCCATGCCTGCATCGGCCAGGGCTGGCATGCTGCCTGCCATGGCGTCCAGACCTGCCAGATGCTGCATGGCAAACAGCATGTCTTTGACGGGAGCGTTGAAGGGCATGGGGTTCTCCAGAAAAAATGAAATGATTGGTCAACCTGGCATCAATCAATACAAGCGGGCTTTTAGGCCCCTCTCCCCGCGCGGGAGTGGGGTTGGGGAGTGGGGGGCGATCCCCTAACAGCAAGCCATACCGCATTCAGCACCGCATCGGTATTGCTCAAAATATCGTGATTCCAGAATCGCAGCACATGAAATCCTTGCCCGATTAGCCAGGCATCCCGCACCACATCTTCAGGATTTTCGTTATGTTGGCCACCGTCTGCCTCAACGATGAGACGTGCGCCAAAATGCACAAAATCCACGATATAAGAACCAATCTGCTGCTGACGGCGGAACTTTTCTCCATTCAACCGATGCGCTCGCAAATGATGCCATAGCCGTTGTTCGGCATCGGTCATGTTCTGACGCAAGGTTTTGGCGAAAGCTTGTGATGGCATCCCCCCTCTCCCCTGCCCCTCTCCCACCAGGGGAGAGGGAAAATTCAAAACACCTGAATCAAACTCAGAGCACCCGGGTCAACTCAGTCTGCTCAACCCCCAGATCAATCAAAGTGCCTGCGTCAACTCAGGCACTGCCGTGAAAATATCAGCTTCGAGAAAGTAATCAGCCACGCTGGCAATGGGCGAATCGGCATCCTTGTTGATGGCGACAATGACCTTGCTGTCTTTCATGCCTGCCAGGTGCTGGATGGCGCCGCTGATGGCTACTGCAATATACAAATCAGGCGCCACAATCTTGCCAGTCTGGCCCACTTGCAATGCGTTGGGCGCATAGCCCGCATCGACCGCTGCACGGCTCGCGCCAATGGCAGCGTTGAGCTTGTCGGCCAACGGTGTGAGTACGGCGTTGAACTGCTCGGCGCTGCCCAAGCCACGGCCCCCCGAGACGATGACGCGCGCCGCAGTGAGTTCAGGCCGGTCAGATTTGGACTCGGCGCGGCTTACGAACGACGACTGGCCGCTGTCGGCCACGGCCTCCACGCTTTCTACGGCAGCGCTGCCGCCCGTGCTGGCCGCGGCATCAAAACCTGTGGTGCGTACGGTCAGCACCTTGGTCGCATCGCTGCTTTGCACCGTGGCAATGGCGTTGCCGGCGTAAATGGGGCGCTCGAAGGTATCGGGGCTGACCACCTTGGTGATGTCGCTGACCTGCGCCACATCCAGCTTGGCAGCCACGCGCGGGGCGGTGTTTTTGCCGCTGGCAGTGGCGGCAAACACGATGTGGCTGTAGTTGCCAACCACGGCCAGCACCTGGGCCGCCAGGTTTTCGGCCAGCGCCTCGCCTAGCGCCGCGCCGTCGGCATGCAGCACTTTGCTTACGCCTGCGACTTGCCCGGCGGCTTGCGCCACCGCCGCGGCGTTGTGCCCGGCTACCAGTACATGCACTTCGCCGCCCAGTTGGCTGGCGGCCGTAACGGCGTTCAGCGTGGCAGCCTGCAGGGCCTTGTTATCGTGTTCAGCAATGACCAGAATTGCCATGTTCAATCTCCAGAATATTCAACAAATTTATATAGATATAGATCGTTTCTAAAGTCAAATATCAGATGACTTTCGACACATTCTTGAGCTTGTCCACCAGCTCGGCCACACTGCCTACCTTGATGCCGGCGCTACGCTTGGGCGGTTCGCTGACCTTGAGCGTCTTCAGGCGCGGCGCCACATCCACACCCAGATCGGCAGGCGTCATGGTGGTGATTTCTTTCTTTTTTGCCTTCATGATGTTGGGCAGCGTGACGTAACGCGGCTCGTTCAGGCGCAAGTCAGTCGTGACCACGGCGGGCAGGTTGATGGCAATCGTCTCCAGGCCGCCATCCACTTCGCGCGTTACCGTGGCTTTGCCATCGGCCAGTTCCACCTTGCTGGCAAACGTGGCTTGCGGCCAGTTGGCCAGTGCCGCCAGCATCTGGCCGGTCTGGTTGGCGTCGTCGTCAATGGCCTGTTTGCCCAGAATCACCAGTTGCGGTTGCTCTTTGTCGGCCACGGCCTTGAGCAGCTTGGCTACCGCCAGCGGTTGCAGTTCTTCTGCGGTTTCAACAAGGATGGCACGGTCAGCGCCAATCGCCATCGCGGTACGCAGCGTCTCCTGGCTGGCTGTGGTGCCGCACGATACGGCAATCACCTCCGTTACAACGCCCTTCTCTTTCAGGCGCACAGCTTCTTCCACGGCAATTTCGTCGAACGGGTTCATGCTCATCTTGACGTTGGCAATGTCCATGCCGGTGCCGTCGGCCTTGACCCGCACCTTCACGTTGAAATCGACCACGCGCTTGACCGCTACCAAAGCTTTCATCTTGATTCTCCAGCGTTGTTTTTGAAAGGGGAAACAAGGGGGCGCCACGCCTCCCTCACATCTGTCTGCCTGCATTGTATGCACGCAAAATGCCGCATACACCCCATAAATAGAATGATCGTGCTTTTTTATGGGATTTGTGCTCGGGGAATTCCCCAGTGCGCACCATTGTGCATGCAAAAAACCCGTTGCCTGACATGTAGCGGCACAATAAGCGAATGAAAAAAGAGCAGATCGTCCGCTTCTTCCAGACCCTGCAGGCCGCCAACCCCGAGCCGAAAAGCGAACTGGAATACACCACCCCGTTTGAATTGCTCATTGCCGTCATCCTCAGCGCGCAAGCTACTGACGTCAGCGTGAACAAAGCCACCGCCCTGCTCTACCCTTTGGCCAACACGCCCCAAACCTTGCTCGACTTGGGACAAGAAGGGCTGGAGGGCTATATCAAAACCATCGGCCTGTACCGCAACAAGGCCAAAAACATCCTGCAAACCTGCCAGATCCTGCTCGACCAGCACGGTGGTGAGGTGCCCAGCGACCGTGCGGCGCTGGAGAATCTGCCCGGCGTGGGCCGCAAAACCGCCAATGTGGTACTCAACGTGGCTTTTGGTCAGCCCACCATGGCCGTCGATACGCACATCTTCCGCGTGGCCAACCGCACCGGCCTGGCCCCCGGCAAAAACCCGCTTGAAGTGGAGCTGAAACTGCTCAAGCGCGTGCCGCCCGAATTTTTGCAACACGCGCACCACTGGCTGATCCTGCATGGCCGCTACATCTGCAAGGCCCGCACGCCCGAATGCTGGCGCTGCGCCGTGGCTGATTGTTGTGATTACAAGCCCAAAACGCCCGCGCCTGCCAAGACAAAGGGTTGATAGGACGATGCCCGTATCCGTTCGGGCTGAGGCCCTTCGATGAACTCAGGACAGGTATCGAAGCCTTGAATGCAACCCTTGCCCTTCGATACCCTTCGACTTTGCTCAGGACAGGCCTCAGGGCGAACGGCTTTTCCAGAGAAACCCATGAAGCACGCTGACACACATCCAAGCAGCCAGATGCTGGCGCAAAAATGTCATTCCCGTTACAATGGAGGGCTTGGGGCTGCACTGGTTTCGACATGGGTTCGGAAACGCTGTGGGGCATGCCGAGCTTGATTCACGCTCGTTAATCTCGATTCAAAAAACTAACTGCAAACGACGAACGTTTCGCACTCGCCGCTTAATCCGGCGAGCCTTGCAACAGCACGTCAATGGGCTGGGCAAGGGTGGCGCAAGCCATCCAGGCTGCAAGGGAACTTACATTGACTGGCCGCACGCCGTGCTCCTTGGCGTGAGGCGAGATTCAAGGGGGCTGGCCTGTTGTGCAGCGTGCCGCTGCGCGGCATGACGGGCGAGACCAAACCAGTCGGCTAAGCATGTAGAACTGCACGGAGAAGGCTTGTGGACGCGGGTTCAATTCCCGCCAGCTCCACCAATACCCAAAATCCCAACCCTTATCGGTTGGGATTTTTTTGCCCGATCGTGCGGAAACCCGCGTGGTTGCGCGGGTTCGCGACGTCACCGTTCACCTCCTCCCTTCTGGCCGTCATGCAAGGTGAAGATCACGGTGTGCCGTTCATGGCACAGATCATTGGGCTTGAAGAAGCTGGCTTTGTTGGCGTCAGCACTGGCCTTGCCATGTTTGACGTAGCTGGTGACGGCTTCAGAGCCACGCTTTGCTGCTGCACCCACTCGGCTTTGATGAAATCGTCATTACCTTCCTGATCAGTCGCTAGGGTGCGACGGGAGCCCAGCCAGCGCCATGCAGGCGCAAGATCATGAGCTGAACAAGTCGATGCACCAACGTGGTGTAAGATGGTGCATCAAATGACTCTAGTTGCGAGATATGGCTGCGAAGAAGAGACCCAACGACAAGACCGCGAGCGCAGAAGCAGCCCTTCGCGCCTCGATTAGTTTTCCCCCTGATCTATATCACTTGTTGGAGCGAATCGCTTCTCAGAAAAAGGTGTCCCTCGCGTGGGTGGTGCGTGACGCGGCGGAGAGGTACGTCGCTGAGCAATGGCCGCTCCTAGAAAAAACCTTAGGGTCTTAGGAAGCAAACATGTGTCCACCACATGCTAACTTCTTGAGATGA
>JAUNUE010000112.1:0-1771 GCA_030538335.1 Allobrachymonas sp.
CGTAGTCATGCCCCTTGTTTTTCGATCGCGTTTCATGGCTACCAAACCAAGCACTCCCTCCTATTCCGAATCGTCCATCCACATCCTCAAAGGGCTGGAGCCCGTCAAGCAGCGCCCGGGCATGTACACCCGCACCGACAACACGCTGCACGTAATCCAGGAGGTAATCGACAACGCCGCCGACGAGGCGCTGGCGGGTTTTGGCAAAAAAATCCGCGTGCTGCTGCATGCCGATGGCTCAGTGAGTGTCGAAGACGATGGCCGCGGCATTCCGTTTGGCCTGCACCCTGAAGAAAAAGCCTCGGTGCTGGAGTTGGTGTTCACGCGCTTGCATGCGGGCGGCAAGTTCAGCAAGGGCAAAGAAGGTGCCTACAGCTTTTCGGGCGGCCTGCACGGCGTGGGCGTGAGCGTGACCAACGCGCTGGCGCAACGCATGGAGGTGACCAGCTACCGCGAAGGCACGGTGGCGAATATGGCCTTTGCGGGCGGCGATGTGGCGCAGAAACTGCATCTGCGCAAGCAGGCCGAAGGCGACCGCAAACAGGGCACTACTGTGCGCGTCTGGCCCGATGCCAAATATTTCGATACCGTGCATCTGCCCATGGGCGAACTGGTGCATCTGCTGCGCAGCAAGGCCGTGCTGATGCCGGGCGTGACCGTGCAGTTGACCGACGAAAAAAAGAAAGACACGCAAAGCTGGCAATACAAGGGCGGCCTGCGCGATTATCTGGAACAGACCTTGCCTGCCGATGCCGTGATTCCGGTCTTTGAAGGCGAAGGCTATGCCGACAAGCATTCCGACAGTTTTGCCGAAGGCGAGGGCGTGCAGTGGGCGGTGGCGTTCACCGAAGACGGCAACGCCGTGCGCGAAAGCTACGTCAACCTGATCCCGACCACGGCAGGCGGCACGCACGACAGCGGCCTGCGCGACGGGCTGTTTCAGGCCGTCAAGGGCTTTATCGAGCTACATGCCTTGCTGCCCAAAGGCGTAAAGCTCATGCCCGACGATGTGTTCGCCCGCGCCAGCTATGTGCTGGCAGCCAAGGTGCTTGATCCGCAGTTCCAGGGCCAGATCAAGGAGCGGCTCAACTCGCGCGATGCGGTGCGGCTGGTATCGAACTTTGTGCGCCCGGCGCTCGAACTGTGGCTCAACGCAAATGTGGAATACGGCAAGAAACTGGCCGAACTGGCCATCAAGGCGGCACAAACGCGCCAGCGTGCCGGGCAAAAAATCGAAAAACGCAAAGGCAGCGGCGTGGCCGTGCTGCCGGGCAAACTTACCGATTGCGAAAGCCGCGACATCACCATCAACGAAGTGTTTCTGGTTGAAGGCGACAGCGCCGGTGGCAGCGCCAAAATGGGCCGCGATAAAGAAACGCAGGCTGTGCTGCCGCTGCGCGGCAAGGTGCTCAACACCTGGGAGGTGGAGCGCGACCTGCTGTTCAAGAACACCGAAATCCACGACATCTCGGTTGCCATTGGTGTGGACCCGCACGGGCCGGGTGACCAAGCGGACCTGTCAAACCTGCGCTACGGCAAGATCTGCATTTTGAGCGATGCCGATGTGGACGGTGCGCACATCCAGGTGTTGCTGCTCACGCTGTTTTTCCGCCACTTTCCGCACCTGATCGAAACCGGCCATGTGTACGTGGCGCGGCCACCGTTGTTCCGCGTCGATACGCCGGCGCGTGGCAAAAAACCGGCATCCAAAGAATACGCGCTGGACGAAGGCGAGTTGCAGGCCATCCTCGACAAGTTGCGCAAGGAAGGC
>JAUNUE010000112.1:1781-6274 GCA_030538335.1 Allobrachymonas sp.
AGGCAAATGGACGGTGTCGCGCTTCAAGGGGCTGGGCGAAATGAGCGCTGCACAACTGTGGGAAACCACGCTCAACCCCGACACCCGCCGTCTGATGCAGGTGCAACTCGGCGCACTCGACTGGCTGCAAACCAGCGCGCACATGACACGGCTGATGGGTAAAGGCGAAGCCGCCGCCCGGCGTGAGCTGATGGAGCTGCATGGCGATGCGGTGGAGGTGGATGTGTGAAGCGCTTCAAAAGCCTGTTGCGTTTGCTCACTGTGGCAGTGGTACTGTATCTGCTGGCCATGGTGTATTTCGGCTTCAGGCAAGGTTGGCATGTATTGGCCGAAGCAAATACCTGGCGGGAATCGTGGTGGTTTCTGGCGCTATTCGTCGTGGTAGCGGTAGCCGCAGAAGCAGATACCGAATTTAAAAGCTGGTGGCATACGCCGCGCACACGGCAAATTGCTGCGCTGGCTGGCAATCCGCAAAGCGTGCAAGATGTGCATGTAGCGTGGCCCGTCATACGCAGTCTGGGGGCCGTGCTCGCCTTGCTCATTGGAGGTGCGTTCTTTGGCGCGTTGAGCTATTTTTTTGTAACGAAATACCTTTTCAAAAGCTGGGGTGATGTCTTCATCGGCATGATTTTTATCGTGGGGTTTCTCTACAACCTGATGCTCTGGCTGCGCCTGTTTTATCTCTCTTGGCAAACACTCCGCAAAGGTTTTTTCCTGCAAGCCAATTCCCGCGGATTGGAGCATTGCCTGTTCCCTTTCGTTCCGTGGGGCGCAGTTGCGGGCATCAACCTGGAAATGGAGGAGAACAGCCGCAGATTTGACCGGTATTGGCTGGTTTTGCGCATACAAAAAGAATGGCTCAAACAACAAGATTTGCCCTGGCTATGGCGGGTGTTGTGGTTTTTTTCGGCCAAAACCGGCTACTCCAAAGAAGGCACTGGTATCTATTTGCCATGTACCTTGCTGGGCAGCCGCAACATTCTTTTGGGCGAGCACCTCAAAGCCTTGCGCCGCCAGCATCTGCGCCAGACACAGGAGCGCGCAGCCATGTTCACGACCGAAACCGCCACCAGCCCCAAAAAAAGCTGGAGAGATGCACACACAGATCAAAGAAAAGCAGAACTGGAGCAAGAGCTTGCAAAATTAGGCGCTTTGCCGAAACCCAACAGGGCGCAGCGTGAGCAGATCGAAGAAATCACCAAGCGGCTGGACTTTTTGTACGAAGACTACGGCCCGGAGACGGCTTACAGGTTAGCCAACCCCTCACGGGCAGAACGCGAACGTGATGCCGAATACGAACAGCAGATGGCGCGGCTGGAAGAGCAAGGTGCATGGCTGGATGAGCTGGACACTTTGAACAAAACAGACAACCTCACCCCGCAGCAGCAAAACCGTATGAACCAGTTATTGGCGCTGATTGAACAAGCGGCGGAAGAAGACATGAAGCGATGGCAGCAAGAGGCAAAAAGCCGTAAAAGCTGATGGTTTCCATGACTGCACGGCGCTGACGCTGTGCTTTCTGTTGCACCCATAACACGACTTTTGTGGACAATACTCTCCATGCACATCCGTTTTGTTACTGCATCACTGCTCCTGGCCTCCTTGATAGCCACATCCGCCCATGCCGACGTCTGGGGCTATGTCGATGACAAAGGCAACACCCACTTTGCCAGCAGGCAGGTAGACGATCGCTACCAGTTGTATTTCAAGACCAACAGCACCACTTTTTCATCGGCTGGCGCGCCTACTGATGCGGAAAGGGTCATCCGCTTGCCTGCCACGTCGTCCAGCCTGAAATACAACCCTGCGGCCGATGTGGCGGCGGGGCAAAAGGCGCGGCGTCTGGTGGCATTGATCAACCAGTCAAAGGCATTCCAGCGCGTGCGCCCCACCTTGCAGAAAGAGGCCGCACGCCATGGGCTGGATGTGAATCTGGTCAAGGCCGTGGCAGCAGCGGAATCAGGCTTCAACCCCTATGCCGTATCGCCCGTGGGCGCAGTGGGGCTGATGCAGATCATGCCCGATACGGCGCGCATGCTGGGTTTGCGTGCCGATAAAGACAGGTCGGTAGAGGACAAGCTTACCGATACAGCCACCAACGCACGGCTGGGCACGCGTTACCTGAGCCAGTTGCTGCACCAGTTCGGCGGCCGCACGGATCTGGCTGTTGCCGCCTACAACGCTGGCCCCGGCGCGGTACGCAAGAACATGCGCGTGCCGCCTTATACCGAAACGCAAGGGTATGTGCGCACGGTGCTGGCTATTTATGAAACCTTGCAGCCCGGTGCCTTGGGTTCATTGGACCCGAGCGCCATTCCCTTGGCTGTTGTGCGCAGCGGAGGCAAGAACAATGCACACCGTAAACAGATGATTCTGGCAGCCAACAAGCGCCTCTTGATGAAGCCGCCGAGCGTTGAAGTGGCCCACATAACGATTCCGGCAGACGCGCCTATTCCGGTCGGCCCCACGGCACTTGACACGGTGGCTGAAAAAATTGCCAACGCTGATCAGCTTATGCCCGTGCTCGACAAGGACGTGAAGATCAAGACGGGCAACAGCGCACCAACTCCCTGAAAAACGGTGCCTCCATAAAAAAACCGCCGGTAAAACGGCGGTTTTTTGTTGGGCGAAAATCGCCTTATTTCTTCTTCGGCTGTGCCTTGGCAGGAGCACGCGCGGGTGCTTGCTGTTGCGGCGGACGCTCTGCCGTAATCTCGTCAAACACTTTTTTCTGGCCTTCATCCAGAGCGTTGTACAGCGCCAAGGATGCGTCCAGACGGTTTGACAGGAAGGATGTCTCCTCAGTGCGCATCTTCTTCAAGAAGGCAATACGCTCGGGCGTTTTCAGCGCATTGAATTGCTCAGCAGTCAGTTGCTGCGTGGGCTGGGGGGGGATGGCATGCACATCCACAAATTTTTTCCAGGCGCCTTCCTGGGCTGCAGTGATTTTCAAATCCGATTTGAATGCCGCCAACGGATCGCCTTGCTGGGCGAGAGCGGGCGCACCAAAGGCACCGAGCAGCGCTACGGCAAGCAGGGGTTTGGCAAACATTTTGGCGAATTGACGCATGAACTTTCCTTTCTGACTGTCCAGCAGGCGTGCACCGGCACAGCACTGCACTTCGCAACGCCGCCACCATGGCAGGCGGATGCGAGAGTGTAGAGGCAATCCCTGTGTTATGCCACCACTGTACGTATGGATTTGTAAGAGCCTGTTCAAAGACAATAAAAAACCGCCCGAAGGCGGTTTTTGCGGTTGACTGCATTTCCTCTGGCAGCGCACCCGTTCAAACGGCGGCAATATTTTGCCGGGCTTGGTTTTTTATTGATCAGGCGGCTGTAGAAAGCGCCTTGACTCTTTCAGACAGGCGGCTCTTGTCGCGAGCTGCCTTGTTCTTGTGGAAAATGCCCTTGTCGGCCACGGTATCGACCACCGACTGCATTTTGCCGAACAGTTCTTGTGCCTTGGCCTTGTCGCCAGCGGCAACGGCCTTCTCCACATTTTTGACTGCTGTGCGGTATTTGGAACGCAGCGAGGTGTTGGCTGCATTGAGCGTAACGTTCTGGCGTGCGCGTTTGCGCCCCGATGCCAGACGGGGGTTCTTTTTGGGTTTGGCTGAAGCCATGGTATGAATGTCCTTGTGTAAGAGGATGTTGCCAGAGGAACCCGCTATTGTAGCCTGTTCTGGCCATTTCTGTATACAATCTCCGGTTTTGACTGGCGACCTGGAGACAAGGGCACTGCTTGCGCCAAAAAGAATATGTCACATGAGCGCAGGTCGCTTGGGCGGCAAATGTCCGACTGTCATCTCATGCACACATACTGCAGTTTCTTTTCCGGTAATGCATCACATTCCTGGCTGCGAATGCTTGCTTCTTTCCTGTGAGCGCTACCTTGAAAATTCAAAATGCGCTACCATCCTATGCAACATGAACAAAAGTCTTTTTGATCAATTGGTTACAGGCATGCAAATGCTCTACGACTCCGACTCGTTCGCTGTTGTACATATGCAAAGCGATGCCTCTGCGGAAGAAGCAGAAGTACCTGTACTGGCCGATGATCATGTGCCTCAGCAACCGGGTCCGACGCTGGCACGGCATGGCTTTGAAATTGTGGACAAGCGCTCAGGCCGGCATGTGTACCTGGATGGTGGTTGGGCTGAATTGTTCCAGCAACAGATTTCTGCCTGGCACGAAACCACCCCTTCGCAGGAAGAAGTGGAAGACACACTTGAACACTATGCAGGTCTGGCCGGCAACCGGGTGATGTTGCACTGAGTCCTTGGTCAATACAAAAACCGTCATATCCAAAACCCACTAAAAGCCAGCAAGATTGCTGGCTTTTTCTGTATCCTCCATCTGTTCCAGCCAACAAAAAGCCCGCAGTGCCAATCAGCATGCGGGCTTTGAGATTTGTCTGGATTTTTTGAATTCAAACATCTGGTGCCGTCGGCGAGACTCGAACTCGCACAGCTTTCGCCACTACCCCCTCA
>JAUNUE010000113.1:0-429 GCA_030538335.1 Allobrachymonas sp.
GGGTCGCACCGCGGCTGAGGACGAGCTGCACCCCGAAACCCGCAATGTGCTGTGCGCCGCCGGCCAGATGCTCGACGAAGACATGATCGACGAACTGGAAAATGCGGGCGTCGACGAAGTGAAAGTGCGCACCGCGCTGACCTGTGAAACCCGCTTTGGCCTGTGCGCCAAGTGCTACGGCCGCGACCTGGGTCGTGGTGGTTTGGTCAACGTGGGTGAAGCTGTGGGCGTGATTGCCGCGCAGTCGATTGGTGAACCGGGCACACAGCTCACCATGCGTACCTTCCACATCGGTGGCGCTGCTTCGCGTGCAGCGATTGCCAGCAATGTGGAGGCGCGCTCCAACGGCATCATCGGTTTCAACCCGATGATGCGCTACGTGAGCAACGCCAAGGGCGAGCTGGTGGTGATTTCGCGTTCGGGCGAAAT
>JAUNUE010000113.1:439-6253 GCA_030538335.1 Allobrachymonas sp.
GGTTTTTGGGCTTTGGGGCTATATCTTCTTGACCGCCGATGCCGGCCGCGAGCGCGAGCGCCACAAGGTGCCGTATGGCGCCATCATGACGATCAAGCCCGACCAGCAGGTCAAGGCAGGCACCATTCTCGCCAACTGGGACCCGCTGACGCGCCCGGTGATCACCGAATACGCCGGCCAGATCCAGTTCGAGAACATCGAAGAAGGCCTGACGGTAGCCAAGCAGGTGGACGAGGTCACGGGCCTGTCGACGCTGGTGGTGATCGACCCCAAACGCCGTGGCGCGACCAAGGTGGTGCGCCCGCAGGTGAAGCTGATCGATGCCGCGGGCAAGGAAGTCAAGATCCCCGGTACCGACCACTCGGTGACGATCGGCTTCCAGGTTGGCGCGCTGATCCAGGTGCGCGACGGGCAGGAAGTTGGCCCCGGCGCGGTGCTGGCGCGTATTCCTGTCGAAGGCCAGAAAACCCGCGACATCGTGGGCGGTCTGCCGCGCGTGGCCGAATTGTTTGAAGCCCGCAGCCCCAAAGACAAGGGCGTGCTGGCCGAGACCACTGGCACCGTGTCGTTCGGCAAGGAGACCAAGGGCAAGCTGCGCCTGCAAATCACCGACCCCGAAGGCCAGGTGCACGAAGAACTCATCCCCAAGGAAAAGAGCATCCTCGTGCACGAAGGCCAGGTGGTGAACAAGGGCGAAAGCATTGTCGACGGCCCGGCCGACCCGCAAGACATCCTGCGTCTGCTGGGCATCGAAGAACTCGCACGCTACATCGTCGACGAAGTGCAGGACGTGTACCGCCTGCAGGGCGTGAAGATCAACGACAAGCACATCGAGGTGATCGTGCGCCAGATGCTGCGCCGCGTCGTGGTTGACAACCCCGGTGACTCCAGCTACATCGCTGGTGAACAGGTTGAACGCAGCGAAATGCTCAATACCAACGACGCCTTGCGCGCCGATGGCAAGCTGCCCGCCACCTACACCAACCTGTTGCTGGGTATTACCAAGGCGTCGCTGTCTACCGACTCGTTCATTTCTGCCGCGTCGTTCCAGGAAACCACGCGCGTGCTCACCGAGGCTGCCATCATGGGCAAGCGCGACGAGCTGCGTGGCCTGAAAGAAAACGTGATCGTGGGCCGCCTGATTCCGGCAGGTACGGGCCTGGCTTTCCACAAGGCACGCAAGGCCAAGGACGAAATGGACGAGGCCGAGCGCCGCGCCATTGCCGAGGCCGAAGAGCAGGAATTGGCCGAGGCACAGGCTGCCGACACGACCGATGGCGAAAGCGACAGCGCGCCTGTTGCTGCTGCCGATGAGTGATGCCGCAGTGCTTGCCCGCAGCCTTTCAGGTTGCGGGTGGGCACCCGCGCATGCCTTCATGCACCCGCCTGTGCCGGCAACGGCACGGGCTTTTTTGTGCGTGTGCCCGGTACAGAGGGCTGCATGAGCGGCACAACGCCCATCCCTTTGTGGCAACAACTGCAACAGGCAGCCGCTGTGGTGCAGGGCGTGTTGGCGGGCAGCAGCGCGACGGCTTTGCTGGACAAGGTGGATGCGGCTTTGCGCCCTGGTGTGCAGGCGATTGCGTATGCGGCCTTGCGCCAGTTGGGATGGGCGCGTTGGGTGCGCGGCCAGTTGGTGCCCAAAGCGCCGCCTGCCGCGCTGGATGCCTTGCTGTGCACGGCTTTGGCGCTGGCTGCACAACCTGAGGCCGTTGGAAGCGAAGACGCTTCTTTACCCATCTACACCGACTTCACGCTGGTCAACCAGGCAGTCGAAGCAGCCAAGCGCCACAAGGCGCTGAGGCACCAGGCCGGGCTGGTCAACGGTGTGTTGCGGCGCTTCTTGCGGGAACGCGAGGCGTTGCAGACACGTTGCCGAGAACAGGCACCGCTGCACGATCCGGTGTTGCTCAACGTGCCTGCCTGGTGGTGGCAGCGTTTACAAAAAGATCACCTAGAGCAGGCGCGCGCCATTGTGCATGCGGGCCAACAGACCGCGCCCATGACCTTGCGCGTCAACCGCCAGCACCATACGCCGCAAGCCTATCTGCAAGGCCCTTTGCAAGCGGCGGGCATGCAGGGGCAGTTGCAGGGCGAAGACGGCATCGTGCTCGCCAAGCCGGTGCCGGTGCAGCAGTTGCCGGGGTTTGATGCAGGCCGCGTGTCGGTGCAGGATGCGGCAGCACAACTGGCGGCACCTTTGCTGTTGCAGGCGTTGGCGCAACAAAATCCGCAGCGCAAGGACTGGCGTGTGCTCGATGCCTGCGCCGCGCCGGGTGGTAAAACCGCGCACCTGCTGGAGCGGGGCGTTGCCGATGTGACGGCGCTGGAGGTCGATGCCACGCGGGCGCAGAAACTCCAGCAGACTTTGCAGCGTGTGAACCTGCAGGCCGACGTGCAAGTGGCCGATGCGGCCCTGCCTGCCGACTGGTGGGATGGCCGCCCGTTTGATGGCATTTTGCTCGATGCGCCCTGCACGGCGTCGGGCATCGTGCGCCGCCATCCCGATATCGTCTGGCTGCGCCGTGCAGAGGATGTGCAGGCCCTGGCCGCCCAGCAACGCGCCCTGCTCGATGCGCTGTGGCCCTTGGTGGCTGCGGGTGGCGTGCTGTTATATTGCACCTGTTCTGTCTTCCGTGCCGAGGGCGAAGACCAGGCGGCTTCGTTCCTTTTGCGCCACAGCGACGCGGCTCGCTTGCCTGCGCCGGGGCACTTATTGCCCTGCGCCAGGCCGCATCCACCCGGCTTGGGGGACAATGGGATTGACGGCAGCGGGCAAACGCCCGCTGCGCCGCCTTTGTGGAACCACGATGGTTTTTTCCATGCCCTGTTTGCCAAAAGCGCCTGAATGGCCTGCTGCGCAACGCCTGCTCAAGGCGTTGCTGCTGGCTTGCGCCTTGCTGTTGGCGGGGGCGCTGCCGGTCTTGGCGCAGGGCAATGGCGGGGGCAACGGCTTTTCGGATATGCGTTTTGACGCCAGCACCGACGGCGTGCGCATGAGCGGCAATATGCGCTTTACCTTGTCGGATGCGGTGCGCGATACGCTGAACCGGGGCGTAGCGGTTTATTTTGTTTTCGAGACGCAAACCACCCGCGACCGCTGGTACTGGTCCGACAAGGAAGTCTTCAGCAACAAGCGCTATATCCGCCTGATGTTCCAGCCGCTGACGCGGCGCTGGCGGCTCAACACCAGCAGCGAGCCATTCAACCGCGGCACGGTGGGCGTCATGCTCAACCAGCACTTCAACAGTCTGGACGAAGCGCTGGCCGTGGTGCAGCGCATTTCGAGCTGGCAGGTGCTGGAGTCGGACGAGTGGGAGCAGGATGCCGCATACAACGTGCGGGTGCGCTTCAAGCTCGACGTGTCGCAACTGCGCCAGCCCCTGCAGATCGGCACCGTGGGCCAGTCGGGCTGGAACCTGGCGCTGGATCGGAGCTTTCGCCTGATGGCGGCCGATGTGGGCAAGGCCTCTGCCAGCAACTGAGGTGCAGGTGCCCATGGCCAAAAAGCCGCTTCTTCAAAGCCTGCGCAAAAACGCCCCCACGGTGTCGTGGATCCTCATTGGCGTTGTCGCCTTGCTGGCATCCATCGGTCTCGTGATGATGTTCATGCTGGCACAGGCCACGAAGAACCGCGAGGCCTACGAGCGCAATTACCAGTTCCTCGTTTGGCTCAACGTGGGCGTGGTGGCAGTCCTGTTCGTGGTCTTGGGCTGGATGGCCTGGCGCATGTGGCGCCGCCTGCAAAAGGGCAAGTTCGGCAGCCGCCTGCTGCTCAAGCTGGCGTTGGTGTTCGTGCTGGTGGCCAGCGTGCCCGGTGCGTTGATCTATGTGGTGGCTTACCAGTTTGTCTCGCGCTCGATCGAAAGCTGGTTTGACGTGAAGGTGGAAACGGCGCTGGTGGCCGGTTTGAACCTGGGTCGCAGTGTGCTCGATACCTTCACGCAAGATACAGGCAACAAGACGCAGGCCGTTGCCGCCACGCTGGCAACGCAGCCTGCGTTCAACCGCGGGCTGGCATTGGAGGGGCTGCGCGTGCAGCAAAATGCCGAGCGCCTGGTGTTGTGGAGCCAGAGCGGGCAGCAGATTGCCGCGTCATCCATGGCCCATTTTGCGGCCCCGCCGCCACCGCCTTCGCCCGAAATCATTGAAACCCTCAAGACCCAACCCTCGGTGGCGTTTGTGGAGGGGCTGGACGAAGCCATCGATGATTCTGACAGCACGGTAGATACCACCGAAGCCACACCGCAAGAGGAGCAGGTGGTGGGCGATGGAGCCGCAGGCACGGCCCGCATTGTTGCTTACGCTTTGGTGCGCCCGGCGCAGTTTGGCCTGTTTGACGAAACCTGGGTGCTGCAACTGGTGCGGCCTGTGCCCGCCGACGTGCTGCAAAATGCATTGATGGTGCAGGAGGCCAACCGCGATTACCAGGAGCGGTCGCTGGCGCGCACGGGCATGCAGCGCATGTTCATTGGCACGCTCACGCTGACGCTGTTCCTTGCCGTGTTTGGCGCAGTGCTGCTGGCGGCCTTGCTGGCCGCGCAAATCGCGCGCCCCTTGCTGTATCTGGCCGAAGGCGTCAAGCAGGTGGCGGCTGGTGATTTGAGCCCCAAGCACATCGACGATGCCAAAGACGAACTGGGCGGGCTGACCCGTTCGTTCGCGCAGATGACGCAGCAGTTGTTTGAAACGCGCCAGGCGCTCACGGGCAGCATGGCCGAGCTGGATGCGTCGCGCTCTGAATTGCAGACCATCCTCGACAACCTCACATCGGGTGTGCTGGTGTTGCGCGAAGACGGCACGGTGTTGTCGGCCAACCCCGGCGCGGGGCGTATTCTGGGTGTACTGCCGCAGCAATTGCTGGGCAAACAACTGGACGAAATCCCGGGATTGACCGAGCTGGGCGTGGTGGTGCAACAGCAGTTTGATGCCATGCTCGAAAGCGAGCCCGTCGCCGCCGCAGAATCGGGAGAGTCCGCAGACGGAACGGTCCCTGCAACCAGCGATGGTTCGGCCACAAGCCCGGCGGGCCACCACCAATGGCAGCATTCGATGGAGCTGAACCCGGTGGCGCACGAGGGCCTGCAGCAGGATGCAAGCACGCTGGTGCTGCGCGGCGCCTTGCTACCTGATGGCGTGGTACCCGGCGCGCGTCTGCTGGTGTTTGAAGACATCTCTGCCATCATCTCGGCGCAACGCACGCAAGCCTGGGGCGAGGTGGCGCGCCGCCTCGCACACGAAATCAAGAACCCGCTCACGCCGATCCAGCTTTCGGCAGAACGGCTGGAAATGAAGCTGACCGACAGCCTCGAACCTGCCGAACGCAACGTGCTGACCAAATCGGTGCGCACCATTGTCGAGCAGGTCGATGCCATGAAGCGCCTGGTCAACGAGTTCCGCGACTATGCGCGCCTGCCTGCGGCGCAATTGCGCCCGGTCGATTTGAACCGACTCATCCTCGATGTGCTGCAACTCTATGGCAGCGAAACGGCCACCGTGCCGGTGCACGCTGAGCTGGATCCCGCCTGCCAGCCGGTGCTGGCCGATGCCGAGCAAATGCGCCAGGTGCTGCACAACCTGCTGCAAAATGCGCAAGATGCCCAGCAGCAGGCTGGCCATGGACAGCAGCCGGTGGAGGTGCAGACGCAATGGCGGCCTGCCAGCGCACGGGTGCGGCTCACGGTGTGTGATGCGGGGCCGGGCTTTCCCGAGCACATCCTGCAGCGGGCGTTTGAGCCTTATGTCACCACCAAAATCAAGGGCACGGGGCTGGGTCTGGCTGTGGTCAAGAAAATTGCCGATGAGCACGGCGCG
>JAUNUE010000114.1 GCA_030538335.1 Allobrachymonas sp.
CCTGGCTTCGGGCATCGACGGCTTGGTGCACCTGTCTGACCTGAGCTGGAACGAACCCGGCGAAGCCGCCGTGCGCAACTACAAAAAGGGCCAGGACGTTGAAGCCGTGGTGCTGGGCGTGGACGTGGAGCGCGAACGCATCAGCCTGGGCATCAAGCAGCTCGACGCCGATCCGTTCACGACCTTTGCCTCGATCAACGACAAGGGTTCCATCGTGACCGGCAAGGTCAGCAGCGTGGATGCCAAAGGCGCTGAAATCGACCTCGGCGAAGAGGTGCTGGGCTACCTGCGCGCCAGCGAAATCAGCCGCGACCGCGTGGACGACGCCAGCACCGTGCTGAAAGTGGGCGACGAAGTCACCGCCGTCATCACCAATATCGACCGCAAGGCCCGCAACATCCAGTTGTCGGTCAAGGCGAAAGACGCTGTCGACCAACAGCAGGCCATGGAGACCCTCAACCAGTCTTCCGGCCGCGAAGGTGCGGGCACCACCAGCCTGGGCGCCCTGCTGCGCGCCAAGCTCGACAACGAAGAAAAGGCAGAATAAGCCGCAACGCAGATGCGGGTGCTTCCCACTCGGGAGGCCCCGCTCCGCTGCAGGCGGCAGTAAGCAGTTTTCCGCCTTGCAGATTTGGTGTGAGCCGGAATCTTCTTCAGGAGACATCCCCATGACCCGATCTGACCTTGTCGACGCGCTGGCCGCACAGTTCGACCAGTTGCCGCACCGCGATGCTGAAATGGTCGTCAAGACCATTCTTGACAGCATGAGCGAGGCGCTGGTGCGCGGCCACCGCATTGAAATCCGGGGCTTTGGCAGCTTTACCGTCAACCACCGTCCGGCCCGCACGGGGCGCAACCCGCGCAGCGGCGAAGCGGTGCAGATCCCGGAGAAGCGCGTGCCGCATTTCAAGCCGGGCAAGGCGCTGCGTGAAGAAGTGGATCGCGCGGCGCAGGCCGAGCGTACAATGGCCGACACCCAGACGCCGCTGCCTGTTGCACCACAACCAGCAGACCAGCCAGGCGCTGATTGAGCCAACCCCCTGCCGGAGGGTCACCCGTGAAATACCTTTCCTGGCTGCTCAAAGCAGCCATTTTTTTCATCCTTTTCGTCTTCGCCGTGGGCAACCGCCACATGGCTGCACTTTACGTATGGCCGGGCACGGCGCTTGAAGTGCCGGTCATGATCATCGTGCTGGCGAGCTTTGCCCTGGGCAGCCTGCTGGGCATTCTGGTCATGCTGCCGCGCTGGTGGCGCTACAAACGCGCCGCCCAACTGGCTGAACAGCGGGCGCAACAAGCCACGGCGGCGGCACCTGCCGCAGAGCAAGCCGCCAACCCCGCACCTGCGGAGCTGGAACGCCACATGACCGATCCCTCCTTGCCCATCACCCCTTCTGACCCATGAATTTTGATCCTGTATGGCTGCTGCTGGCGCTACCCGCGGCGTTTGGCCTGGGTTGGCTCGCATCACGGCTCGACCTGCACCAGTTGCGCACGCACAACCGCAGCGCGCCGCAAGCGTATTTCAAGGGGCTGAACCACCTGCTCAACGAACAGCAAGACGCCGCCATCGACGCCTTTATCGAAGCCGTGCAGAAAGACCCCGACACATCGGAGTTGCACTTTGCACTGGGCAAGCTGTTTCGCCGTCGTGGCGAGTACGAGCGTGCCATCCGCGTGCACGAGCACCTGCTGGCGCGCGCCGACATTTCCAGCGACGCACGCGACCAGGCACAACACGAACTGGCGCAGGATTTTTTGAAAGCCGGCCTGTTCAATATGGCCGAAGACGCGCTGCGCAAGCTGGAAAAAACCAGCCATGCCGAAAGCGCCCAACTGGCGCTGCTGGGCATTTACGAACGCTCACGCGAATGGCAGCAGGCGCTGGCAGCCGCGCAAACGCTGGAAGGCTACGGCAAGGGCCACGACTTCAGCCAGCGCCGCGCCCACTTCCTGTGCGAGCTGGCGCAGCAAGCGCTGCAGAACAAGCAGCCCGACGAAGCGCGTACGCTATTGCAGCAGGCACTAGAGGCCGCCCCGCACGCAGCACGGCCACGCATGCAGTTAGCGGCACTTGAAGAGGCACAAGGTGATCTTGCCGCGGCATGGGCGGTGCTGGAGCAAGCGCTGGAACACAGCCCGGCTGCCGCGCCGCTGATGGCTTCGACCTATGCGCGGCTGGCGATAGCAACCGAACAGCAAGACCAGGCCCGCAGCCGCTTGCAAACTTTGCAGCAAACTTCGCCTTCAATTGATCTGGTCGATGCGCTGATTGCGCTGGATGCGCCCACGGCTTCTGCACAAGCCTTGCAAGATGAAAACGGTGCCGGACGCTACATCGCCCATCTGCAGCACACGCCTTCACTCATTGCCGCTACGCGCTGGCTGGAACACAAGCAACCGCTTGACGACAGCAAGCGCGACGCCATCCAGCGCGCCCTGCAAAAAGCCACCCAGCCACTGGCCCGGTACCGCTGCGCTGCGTGCGGCTTTGCCGCCCAGACGCACTACTGGCAATGCCCCGGCTGCCACAGTTGGGACAGCTATCCGCCACGGCGGGTCGAAGAAATTTAAAAAGTTTATTCAGAGAGGCGTGCAGGCTTATTGCATCTGCACCGAGCCGTTGACCACCACACGCACGGTGGTTTTGCCGGGTTCTACCGGCACGGGCGCTGCATCTGCACCATAGGCTTTGGCCATCGCCATGCGCGGTGCAAACCCGCCGCCGCCCTCGGCCTGCACGGAGACCTCACGCAAGGCATAGGTGTTGAAACCAAACAGCTTGGTGATCTCGGCAGCCTTCTGGCGGAAAGCGGCGATGGCCTTGGCCTGCGCTTCGGCCTCGGTTTTCTGGCGCAGTTCGGGGCTGATGTCGAACGACATGTCGGAAACGGTAAGCGTGCTGATTTTGCCCGCCACTGCGCTGATGCGTGCCACATCGCGCCCCGTAAGCACCACCTGCGCCGTGCCCTGCCAACCGGCAATGCGGTTGCTGTTGTTGGCGTGGTTCGGATAGAGGCTGAACTGGCCCGTATGCACATCCAGCAAACCGCTTCTGGCCTCGGCCTTGGCCACTTTCAAGGCGCTATCGACCGCCTGTTTGAGTTGCCCCTGCACGTCCTGGGCGTTGTTGCCCTGTTTGGTGGTGGAAAGCGTAATGCGCAGCATGTCCTGCACCACCTCCACACTGCCATCGGCCGACAGTTGCGCAACGTTGTTCAGATGCACCGGGGCCACGCCCAAAGTCTGCGCCTGCACCACGGCTGTAGCGGCGGCAG
The DNA here is from genome assembly GCA_030538335.1 of Allobrachymonas sp. Taxonomy (GTDB): domain Bacteria; phylum Pseudomonadota; class Gammaproteobacteria; order Burkholderiales; family Burkholderiaceae_C; genus Brachymonas. The sequence goes on from JAUNUE010000114.1 coordinate 3,279, forward strand.
AAGCCAGAGCGATGAGGATTTTTTTGGGGATGGCGGGGAATTTTTCAGGCATGGCAATCCAGTTGAAAAGTTATGAGTCACGGATGGAATGGGCGCGCACGACGAACCGGAGCAGCATCAGGGCATCTTGCCGTTTTCCTTGCGCAGCATGGCGCCGTTCACCGCCTGCTTTTTGGCCTGCTCGCGTACCACGCGGCGCAACTCGCGCAACTCTTCCTTGCTCAGGGTGCGGCGCACCACCGAAGGCGGCAGGCAATCTTCCTGTTGCTGGTGCACGATCACGCTGCCACGCACATCACGCGGCAACTGCTCTTCCTGCCAGAACGTTTCGTTTGGGGATGATGCCGCACTGGTCGCGCGACCAGGCGGGCAACTATCTGCTGCTGCCGCGCCCCCAAACAGCAAGGCGCCAGCGGCAATGCTGCATCCCGAAACCAGACGCGCAAGCTGCGCGCCCTTCATGAAAAAAATCGATCCGAAAAAACGCTGCCGCAAACGGGTGTGTTGCGATACATGGGCTTTTTCAACCGACGATTGATTGATCATCTGTACTACCTACTGCAACTGCTGCGCAATACGCATCCAGCACCGGAAAAGCCTCCGTGGCAGGATGCATATCGCGTGCGCAATTCAATGTTCCCGGCGCGACCCGAAAGAGAAACGCCAGCTTTTCATTCCGCACCCGCCATTTTGCCGGTATTCATGCGGAGTTTTCCCCTTTGATGGCCGGTAGTCTCGCAAATGCGTTACTTGCTGCCAAGCCCCCTTTGCGTGACAAACGCAAGGCAAGGGCAAGAGATGTAACATTGTGAAAATATTCAACAAAAACAAGGCACAACAACGCATTTGCAGCCTAATATCCGCCCCGTTACAAATTAAATTCAACGGAGATTTTTATGAACCAGGCCAACGCTGCCAGAGCCGACAAGATCATTGTCGTTGATGACGACGCCCGCATCCGTGACCTGCTGCGCCGCTACCTCAGCCAGGAAGGATTCGAGGTGATGGTGGCCGAAGACGGCAAGAACTTGAACCGCATCCTGCAACGCGAAGCCGTGGATCTGATCGTGCTGGATTTGATGCTGCCGGGCGAAGACGGCCTGTCGATCTGCCGTCGCCTGCGCGCTGCCAACGACAAAACGCCCATCATCATGCTCACTGCGAAGGGCGAAGATGTCGACCGCATCGTGGGCCTTGAAATTGGCGCCGACGACTACCTGGGCAAGCCCTTCAACCCGCGTGAATTGCTGGCGCGCGTACACGCCGTGCTGCGCCGCCGCCCGGCGGTAGAGGCTCCCGGCGCACCGGCCGCCGAGGCCGAAGTGGTGACCTTTGGCAATTTCGTGTTCGACCTGGGCGCACGCACGCTCAAGAAAGACAACACCGATCTGCCGCTGACCACCGGCGAGTTCGCCATGCTCAAGGCGCTGGTGCGTCACCCTCGCCAGCCGCTTTCCCGCGAAAAACTGGCGCAACTGGCGCGCGGACGCGAATTCGAGCCGTTTGACCGCAGCCTCGACGTTCAAGTGTCGCGCCTGCGCAAGCTGATCGAAACCGATCCGGCCTCGCCGCGCTACATCCAGACCGTGTGGGGCGTGGGCTATGTGTTCGTACCCGATGGAGGCGGCGAGAGCTAATCCCTCGCAACGCAGCAGGCGGGCGCAAAATCTCCTTTGCGCCTGTCCACTCCCCTTCCATGCCTTACCCCTCTGCTCCTGCGGAAAACACCGTGTATCCCGCGCCTGATCTGAACCCGGCTCCCGCAGATGACGCCGCCGGATCGGATCGGGTGCCCGTGCCTGCAGCGCCGCCCTATGGCGACGACGCCTATCTGGAAGCCCAGGCCGCCATCAAACCCCGGCGTGGGCTGAACCTGTTCTGGCGCACTTTCATCATGATCGGCCTGCTCATCACGGTGAGCACGCTGAGCTGGTTGATGACGGTGCGATCGGTCGATCTGGAGCCGCGTGCACGCCAGACAGCACAGCAAATCGCCTCGCTCGTCAACCTGAGCCGTGCGGCGCTGGTGTATTCCGACGCGATTGCGCGCTACGCCCTCATCAAGACGCTGGACGAAGAAGAGGGCGTGCGCATCTTGCCGCGCGAGCCTGAAGATGTGGTGGTGCCCCTGCAACCCAGCCAGTTCAGCACACGGGTAACACAGGAGTTGCGCCAGCGGCTGGGCGAAAAAACGGATGTGGCCAGTTCGGTCAATGGCGAAACCGGCTTGTGGATTGGCTTTTCCATCGACCAGGACGCCTACTGGCTGATGACCGACCAGGAGCGGTTGAGCCTGATGGGTGGCGCCACATGGCTGGTGTGGGTCGTGATGGCGGCGCTGCTTTCACTCACCGGCGCGGCGGTGATGGCAGGCATTGTCAACCGCCCGCTCAAGCAGTTGCTCACCAGCATTGGCAAGGTACACCGCGGCGATTTCAAATCGGGCCAGCTTGACGAAGCGGTGGCCACCCGCGAAATCCGCGAGGTGAACATCGGCTTCAACCGCATGGCCGAGCAGATGGCCAAGGTCGAGCAAGAGCGCGCCGTCATGCTGGCGGGTATTTCGCACGACCTGCGCACGCCGCTGGCGCGCCTGCGGCTCGAAGTGGAAATGAGCGTGCCCGACCCCGAATCGCAGCAGTACATGGTGGCCGACATTGACCAGCTTGACCTCATCATCAACAAGTTCATGGACTACGCCCGCCCCGATTACCGTGGCCTGGAAACCGTGCAACTGGCCGATGTGGTGCAGACCTGCGCCTACCCTTACCTCAACGCACGCGACATGATTTTGCGCATCGACGTGCCAGCCAACCTGCGCGTGCAGGCCGACGAGGTGGAGCTGGGGCGCGTGGTTTCCAACCTGATGGAAAACGCCCGTCGCTACGGCAAAACGCCTGGCACCGAGGCCACCG
>JAUNUE010000115.1 GCA_030538335.1 Allobrachymonas sp.
CCTCGCCCGCATCTTCGTGCAGGCTGCCGTTGAGCAAACCAAACAAGCTCGATTTGCCCGCGCCATTGCGCCCCACCAAACCTACTTTTTCGCCGGGGTTGATGGTGACGCTGGCAGCGTCCAGCAACACCTTGGTGCCGCGTTGCAGGGTGATGTCTTGCAGGGTGATCATGAAAAAGGCAGATGCGCCCGGTGAAAAATTCGGTGGGCAAGAAAACTCTGGATTCTCGCACGCAACAACAGGGATAATTACCGGCTGTTTTGCCGTTGTATTACCGCCGTTTTTATTCTTGGTACATGAAACAAATTCTGGAATTCATTCCGCTGGTGCTGTTTGTGCTGGCCTACAAGCTCAAGGGCATTTATTTCGCCACTGGCGTGCTGATGGCGGCCACGGTGCTGCAAATGGCCGCCCTCTACGCCATCGACAAAAAACTCAGCCCCATGCACAAGGTGACGCTGGTATTGATTCTGGTGTTTGGCGCGCTCACCCTGCTGCTGCGCGACGAGCGCTTTATCAAGTGGAAGCCTACCGTGCTCTACACCGTCATGGCGCTGGCGCTAGCCGTGGCTTTGTGGGGCTTCAAAAAGAACGTGCTGCGCATCATGCTGGGCAGCCAGTTGAATCTGCCCGAGCCGGTATGGCACAAGCTCGCCATTGCCTGGATGGCCTACTGTCTGTTCATGGCAGCGATCAACGCCTTTATGGTGGTGTACTTCACGACCGACCAGTGGATGAGCTTCAAACTGTGGGGCTATGTGTTCCCGCTGATCTTCATCGTCGGGCAAGGCATGTATATCATGAAGTACCTGAAAGACGATGACCTGAAGACATGACACTGGCCCCCAACTACCCCACCGCCGCCCAGTTGCAAGACGCCTTGCAGGCTGCGCTGCAACCCACGCAGCTTGAAGTAATCGACGAAAGCCACCAGCACGAAGGCCATGCAGGTGCCAACGGCCTGGGTTGGGGCACGCACTTTCGCGTGCGCATTGCGGCGCCTGCCTTTGCCGGCAAAACGCGCGTGGCCTGCCACCGCCTTGTGTATGATGCCCTGCAACCCCATATGGACGCGGGCCTGCACGCCCTGGCCATTGAAATTACCAACTCCTGATCTTCTTCCATCATGAACCAGAAATTTGCCAAATCCTTGCTGGCTTTTGCTGCAACGACTTTGCTGGCTGCGTCTCCCGCTTTGGCGCAAAACATTGCCGTGGTCAATGGCAAGCCCATTCCCAAAACACGCCTGACCCAACTGATGGAGCAGGCCAAGAATGATTTCGCCCGTCGCCGCCAGCCCGCGCCGCCTGATCTGGAGGCGCGGCTGCGCCAGGGTTTGATCCAGGAAACGGTGAACGTGCAGCAGGCCGAACGCCTGAAGCTGCACCTCACGCCCGAGTATGCCGAGCGCATGACGCAGGCGCGCGGCGCCGTACTTACCGACCTGCTGTTTGAGCAGTACAAAAAAGACCACCCCATCAGCGACGAAGCTGCGCGCAAGGAGTACGACCGCGTCATTGCCAGCATGCCGCCGCCCGACCCCAACGCCCGGGAATACCACGCCCGCCACATTCTCGTCAAAACCGAAACGCAGGCGCGCCAGGTGCTGGGCGAACTTGCCAAAGGCGGCGATTTTGCCGCGCTGGCGGCCAAGCATTCGGTCGATACCGGCTCAGCCCAGCGTGGCGGCGATCTTGACTGGGCGCCTGCACAAACCTATGTGCCCGAATTTGCCAAAGCCTTGCAGGCCATGAAAAAAGGCGAAACCAGCAAGGCGCCGGTGCGCAGCCAGTTTGGCTACCACATCATCCGGCTGGAAGACGAGCGCAGCGCCCGCCCGCCTGCGTTTGAACTCGTCAAGGATCAGATCAAGCAGGAAATGCAAGGGCAACAGGCGCAGGCTTTTGGCCAGCACCTGCAAGAACTGGTCAAGAAGGCGCGAATTCAATAACCGCGCCGTAAGCAACAACAAAAACGCCCGGTACATGCCGGGCGTTTCTTGTTTCAGCCTGCGTCTTAACGGGAAGGAATCGTCAGCGAAGCCGTACCGCCGCCGGTCTGCAAACTCATGGCAAACGATTCGCCAAACTTCACCGGGTCGCCGTACAAGCTGTCTTTGGTGTCAAACACCAGCGCCAGCTTGTTGCCTGCGGGTACGTCAAACGCCGCCGCGTTCATCTGGAAACTGAAATCGGTCAATGCGTTGGGCGTGGCCCAGTGCACGGCACGGGCACCATGGGTGATCAACGTTCCCCAGCCTTGCGCATTCACCGAGTACAGGTAGGCGACCAACATACCGCGCTGCTGGCTCGGGCGCACGCTCAGCTTGATGGAGGGTATGCCACGGATCTTCAGCCCCTGCTCCAGCACCGGCCCTTCGTAGCGGATGCCTTGGTTGAGGAGAATGGCGTTTTGCAAGGTCAGCACAGGTGCGCCAATGGCTTCGGATACGGGCGACACAATGGGCACGCCGGTGCTGGCAACCGTGTCCAGCCCGTTGTTGATGGTGTTCACGCCCACCGCATCGGCCGTGGCAGACAGGCTGCCCGCATCGCCCTTGAAGCAGAAGCAACTGAAGTCCCAACGCCAGCTGTCGCGCGGGTTGATCTGGTACACCGTCTGCTTCAGTTCAGGCGCGGGCCAGTTGCTCAACGATTCGTAGGTCTTCGAAAAAGTGGGCCGCAGCTTGACTTTGGGTTCGGCATCAATGCCGTTCGGCTCACCCTTCAGCCAGCGGTCAAACCAGCGCTCGGCCTGCGCGTAGATGGGGTTGGGCGTGCCAAAAATCGCACCCGGCAGTTCGGCAGAGCCATGAATGCCCGGCTGCAGCATGAGCTGCTTCGGCCCGGTCAGGCGCGTGAACATGTCCATCGATGAATTGGGCGTGAACATGTGGTCTTGCCAGTTTTTGGAAATGAATACAGGCACTTGCCGGGCATTGATGACATCCACCACATGGCTTGGCGAGCGGTCGCGCGTCCAGTGGATGATATCGGTGGCTTGCGCCTGGGTCGTGTTCGGGTCTTTGACCATATTGCCCATGGCAAGCACCTGCGGATCCATGCGGCCCGTGATTTTGCCCAGGCCCATCAGCATGTCGAGCCAGGTGGTATTGGGCACTGCGTTGGCATAGAGCTGGTCGGCCAGGTTGGCCCAGCCCGACATCGCTGTAACGGCCTTGATACGCACGTCTTTGGCAGCAGCCAGCATCGACAAGCCCGCGCCATACGAAATGCCGGAGGCGCCTATGCGGGTAACGTCAGCCGGGGTATTTTTCAGCACCCAGTCGATGGCTGACGATACGTCGCCCACATCCTGCGTGTTGGCCACGCCAATCACGCCGCCCGAGTTCCAGAACCCGCGCGCGGTGTAAGACATGGCGATATAGCCCTTGCGCGCCATATTGTGTTGCGCCCCCAGGTATTCAAAAAACTCGGCACACGCCCAGCTTGTAATGAACACCACCGTGGGCAGTTTCGCCCCTTGGGCCGAGGCTTGTGCCGCGTCCTTGGGCAAAAAGACATTGGCAAGCAGTTGCACGCCATCGCTGGCGGTTACTTTTGCGTTGTTGATGAAACAGGTGCCGTCTTTGGGAGAAATAACGCCCGGCATCATCACGGGGCTGCTGTAAATCGCCGCTTCGGCTGGCGTGGCTTCACGGCAGGCCAGATGCCCGGCGGCGTTGGTGGCCGATTGCGCAAAGGCCGCAGGCGCCAACCACCACGACAAGCCCGCAGCCGCAAACACCACGGCCGAACGCCAATACCTCGATGCAATACCAGGCATGTTTTATCTCCCGAATTTGTGGTTCTTGTTGCACGGAACAGGCTGTTTTCGTGCCGCAGACCGCCTTTTGTAGTGCATGCTTATGTCAATTAGATGCACGACCGTTCGATCTACACAAAAATTCTAATGGGGGCGACTTTTTTTGTACCTAGGACAATCCCGTGATTTTTGTCATGCCGAAAGACCTATATTTTTCAGGCATTTATTGCGATCCTGTTTTATAGCCAAGCCCGAAAATAAAAACACCATTCGCCCTGAGGTATCGAAGGGCAGGACACCTTGCATCAGGGCTTCGATACCCTCAGCCCGAACAGATCGGGCAACAATTGTCTGGTGATTTTTCTTTCAAAGGAAATTGATTATTTCACCACACGCAAACCACCACCCTTGGGGCCAGCAGGCGGCGGCTCCTCGGGCGGGGTGTCGGGTGGTGCATCAGGCGCCGTATCCGCTTCATCTGCTGGCAGCGGCTCTGTTTCGTCCTTGCTGACCAAAGCAAGTCCTGCAGCAGGCTTTTCAGCACCCTCGTTGGTATGGGCGCTGAATTCGGCCTCGCCTTCCGCATCGGACAACATGTCAAAAGCCATGCCCTGCCCGTTTTCGCGCGCAAAGATGGTCGCCACCCGCTCTACGGGGATGTGAATGTCGCGCACGCGACCGGAAAAACGCGCCTGGAAGCGGATGGCCTCGTTGCCCAGGCTCAGGCCACCCGTGGCGTCGCTGCTGATATTGAGTACCACTTCGCCATTGCGCACGTATTCGCGCGGCACGTTCACCGTGGCATCGACCTTGACCATGATGTAAGGCGTCAACCCGTTGTCCACCATCCAGTCGTGCCAGGCACGGATGAGGTAGGGCCGGGGCGATGTCAACGGCGGTGCAGGCGGCGGGGTCATGGTGCGTACTCGTAGGTGGGGCGTCGGCTGCAGGCGGTGTTGCGCGTTTAACGGCGCATCACCTTTTCAGACGGCGTAAGCGCCTCGATATAGGCGGGGCGCGAAAACACACGCTCGGCATATTTCAGCAGCGGTGCCGTATTTTTGCTCAGCTCGATGCCATAGTAGTCCAGCCGCCACAGCAAGGGCGCGATGGCTACATCCAGCATCGAGAAGTTGTCGCCCAGCATGAACTTGTTCTTGAGGAACACGGGCGCCAGTTGCGCCAACCGGTCGCGGATATGGTTGCGCGCTTTCTCCAGCACCTTTTCGTTGCTGCGGGCCACGCGGTTTTCCAGCACGGCCACGTGCGCAAACAGCTCTTTTTCGAAGTTCAACAAAAACAATCGCACACGGGCGCGGTCTACCGGGTCGCCCGGCATGAGTTGCGGGTGGGGGAACCTCTCGTCAATGTACTCGTTGATGATGTTCGACTCATACAGGATCAGGTCGCGCTCCACCAGAATCGGCACCTGTCCGTAGGGGTTCATCACATTGATGTCTTCGGGCTTGTTGTACAGGTCAATATCGCGGATTTCAAAATCCATGCCCTTTTCAAACAGCACAAAGCGGCAACGGTGCGAGAACGGGCAGGTTGTGCCCGAGTAGAGGACCATCATCTTGTATTTCTCCTGAGAATGCCTGGCGCACGCAAGACGGCGCAAACAACCATTATCCATGCCGTGTCAAGAGGGTGGCATCTGGCGTATGCACATCTTTTGGCTGCGCCGCGAGCAGCCCGTAAATCAAAACGCACATTTCGTAACAAAATACCCGCCATGCTCTGCTACCCATGCCTTACACCAGCGCCAGCACACATTTGCAATTTCTGCCATACTCGCGCCCGCTTGGGGTTAACCGCAGGCATTTACTTTTCGAAAGGAAAAATCTGATGGGAATGATGCAAGAGTTCAAGGAATTCGCTGTCAAAGGCAACGTCATGGATCTGGCCGTGGGCGTGATCATTGGTGCGGCCTTCGGCAAGATCGTCGACTCGGCTGTAAAAGACCTGATCATGCCGCTGATTGGCGCCGTGGTCGGAAAAATCGATTTTTCCAATATGTACGTCAAACTGGCAGACATTCCTGCAGGCGTACCCGACAACCTCGAAGCCCTGCAAAAAGCCGGTGTACCCGTCTTTGCCTACGGCAACTTCATCACCATCCTGGTCAATTTCGTGATTCTGGCCTTTGTCATTTTCATGATGGTCAAGCAATTCAACCGCATGAAAAAAGAGGCTCCGGCAGAACCCGAAGCCACGCCTGAAGAAGTGCTGCTGCTGCGCGAAATCCGCGACAACCTCAAGAAATAAAAAGCGCAAAGCCCAAACACCAACCCCGCCAAATGGCGGGGTTTTTTGTAGGAAGTCTGGAGGCGCGACCCGGAGTCGAACCGGGCTAGACGGATTTGCAATCTTCTAAAGA
>JAUNUE010000116.1 GCA_030538335.1 Allobrachymonas sp.
GGTGTCGCTGGCCAAGGTCAACCCCGACGCCAACCCCGAGCAGGTCTGCCTGCTGGGCTGCGGCGTGACGACGGGGCTGGGAGCGGTGAAGAATACCGCCAAGGTGCAGCCGGGCGACAGCGTGGCCGTGTTCGGCCTGGGCGGCATTGGCTTGGCGGTGATTCAGGGTGCCAAGCTGGCGCAGGCTGGCCGCATCATTGCCATCGACACCAACCCCGCGAAGTTTGATCTCGCCAGAACCTTTGGCGCGACCGACTGCATCAACCCAAAAGACCACGACCAACCGATCCAGCAGGTCGTCGTCGAGATGACCGGCTGGGGCGTGGACCATTCATTCGAGTGCATCGGCAACGTCAACGTGATGCGTGCTGCGCTGGAATGCGCACACCGCGGCTGGGGCCAGAGCGTGATCATCGGCGTGGCAGGTGCAGGGCAGGAGATTTCTACACGCCCTTTCCAGTTGGTCACCGGGCGCAAATGGATGGGCACAGCGTTTGGCGGCGTCAAAGGCCGCAGCGAATTGCCCGGCATGGTGGAACAGGCCATGAAAAACGAAATCCAGCTCGCACCTTTCGTCACGCACACCATGCCCCTCACCGACATCAACGAAGCGTTTGACCTGATGCACGCAGGCAAGTCGATACGCAGTGTGGTGCATTACTGAGTACAGCCATGGACGGAAAATCGCTGTGGAATACCCGCTACCAGAACGAAGCGTACTTCTACGGTACGGAGCCGAATTCCTTTCTGGAGGAACACTGGAAGCTGCTGGGCACCCCCGTGCTTTCGCTCTCTGAAGGTGAGGGGCGCAACGCCGTATTTTTGGCATCTCACGGTCTGGATGTGCTTGGCGTGGATCTGTCAGACATTGGGCTGGAAAAAGCCCGCAAACTGGCGGCATCACGTGGCTTGCGCATCGAAACGCAGGTGGCCGACCTGGCGATGTACGAACCGGCAACCGCGCACTACGGCGGCGTGGTGTCGATTTTTGCGCACTTACCCAGCTCCGTCCGACAGCGACTCTGCCCCTTGGTGGAGCAGGCGCTCAAACCCGGCGGTGTGGTGGTGATGGAAGCCTATGCCGAAAGCCAATTGGCACGCGATACGGGTGGCCCGAAAAATCCGGACATGCTGATGACGGTGGACAAGATCAGGGCGGAGTTTCCGAACCTCGAACCTGTCTTGCTGCACGAAACCGAGCGCGACGTTCGTGAAGGAGAAGGCCACACCGGGCTGGCTTCGGTTATCCAGTTCATAGGGCGCAAGGCGATCTGATCCGCACATCCGTTAAAGAAAGGAATTATTCATGCAACGCATCGAACACCACGCCAGCTTCGGTGGCCGCCAGGAAGTCTGGCAACACGCCAGTACCAGCACCGGCACCGACATGAAGTTCGGCATCTACCTGCCGCCCAAAGCGGTGGCGGGTGAAAAATGCCCCGTCTTGTACTGGCTCTCGGGCCTGACCTGCACCGAGCAGAACTTCATCACCAAAGCGGGTGCGCAACAATTTGCGGCACAGCACAACCTGATCGTGGTGGCGCCCGACACCAGCCCGCGTGGCGAGGGCGTGGCGAATGACGAGGCTTACGATCTGGGCCAGGGCGCAGGGTTTTACGTCAACGCCACGCAAGCGCCATGGGCGCAGCACTTCCGCATGGAAGACTATGTGGTCGATGAATTACCTGCACTGATCGAGCAGCACTTTCCGGCCAACCCCATGCGCGGTATCTCTGGCCACAGCATGGGCGGGCATGGTGCGCTGACGCTGGCGCTGCGCCACCCCGGCATCTACAAGAGCGTGAGCGCCTTCAGCCCCATTGTTGCGCCCACGCAAGTGCCATGGGGGCAAAAGGCATTGAAAGCCTACTTGGGCGATGACGCAACTGCATGGAAGCAGCACGACGCGGTGGAACTGGTGACATCGGCCACCGAACGGCTGCCTTTGCTGGTAGACCAGGGCGATGCCGATGAATTTTTGGTGAACCAGCTCAAACCCGAGTTGCTGAAAGCGGCGTGTGACCGGGCTGGCCACCCCTTGACCTTGCGCATGCAACCGGGCTACGACCACAGCTACTATTTCATCGCCAGCTTTATGGGCGACCACATGGCACACCATGCGCGGGCGCTGAAGGCGGGTTGAGTATCCGCTGGTTTAACTCCCCTCTCCCCAGCCCTCTCCCGCAAGGGGAGAGGGGGCAAACAGCCTGTCGGCAGGTTTTTTGCCCACGCTTCGTTCTGTCTTTGATTCAACCAGCCTTTTGCCACACTGCGGCAAAAAAGCCATCAGTACCATGCTGATCCGGCCACAGGCGCAGGTACTGCCCTGCCGGAATGCCTGCGGCATTCTCCTGCGGTGTGCACAGTTGTGCCGCATCAGGCACTTTCAGGTTCTCCAGCACCTCGGCGGCGTTCAGTGGCACCAGCGTCGGCTGTTCAGCACTGAACGCTGCCGCCAGGGCTTCGTTTTCCTGCGTCAGCAGGCTGCACGTCGCATAGACGAGACGCCCGCCAGGTTTGAGCAGGCGCGCGGCGCGCTGCAAAATGGCCGCCTGCTTGGCCGTCAGCTCTTCTACCGACTGCAGCGACTGGCGCCATTTCATGTCCGGGTTGCGGCGCAAGGTGCCCAGCCCCGAACAGGGCGCATCGACCAGCACGCGGTCGATCTTGCCCGCCAATCGCTTCACGCGCTCGTCGCGTTCGTCTGAAATCGCCACGGGGTGCACATTGCTCAAGCCGCTGCGCGCCAGCCGGGGTTTGAGGTTTTCGAGGCGGTGCGCCGATACATCAAATGCATACAGCCGCCCGGTGTTGAGCATGGCCGCACCCAGCGCCAACGTTTTGCCGCCCGCGCCCGCGCAAAAATCCACCACCATTTCGCCGCGCTTGGCATCGAGCAGCAAGGCCAGCAGTTGCGAGCCTTCGTCCTGCACCTCGACATGGCCCTGGCGGAACATTTCCCACGTGCTGACATTGGGCTTGCCCTGCAGGCGGATGCCCCAAGGGGAATACGGTGTGGCTGCTGCCGCAATGCCTTCTTGCTGGAGTGCCTCCAGCACGGCATCGCGTTTGGCCTGCCAGGTGTTGACGCGCAAATCCAGCGGTGCGGCCTGCAACAAGGCCTGCGCCACGCCATCAAACCGTTCGCCCAGTTGCGCCTGCAGCGCTTGCGCCAGCCATTGCGGCAGATTGTGGCGGTGACTGGCGGGCAGTTCGCTGTCGTTGATCTGCCTGCAAGCAGCCAGCCACTCCACTTCGGCGGGTGACAAGGCCGCTTGCAACAGATGCTGTGGCCCCGCAAAACCGAGAATGGCCAGACGCCGTTCGCGCGCGCCGCTACCGCTGCGCGCTTGCGACTCGAACAACAGTTTTTTGCGCAAGACGGTATAGGCGGTTTCGGCCACGACCGCCCGATCGCGCGAACCAAGGTTGCGGTGCTCGCGGAAATAGCGCGACACCACCGCGTCGGCCGGATGATCAAAGCGCAGCAAGGCCGCAAGCAAGTCGCTGCAATGGTGTAATAGGTCTTTGGGATGCATGGGGGCGTTATTTTCCCATGCGCCCGCGTGCATGAAAAGCAAACGCAAAAGGAAAAAGCACCATGCCTTCCAGTTTTTCTTCACCCGCCGCAGAACAAGACCCTGCTTGCATCGCCCTGGTCATCACCACGGTAGATGACGAAACCGTGGCGCAGAACATGGCACGCGCAATGGTGGAACAGCGGCTCGCAGCTTGCGTGCAGATTCAGGCCATTGAAAGCACCTATATCTGGGAAGCCGCTTTGCAGGAGCACAAGGAATGGCAGCTTTCGTGCAAAACCACGGCCAGCGGCAGCGCCGCCTTGCAGCAGGCTTTACTGGAAATGCACCCCTATGCCGTGCCCATGCTCTACGCCTTGCCTGTGGCATGGGTGCATCGCCCTTATGCCGACTGGGTTGCGCAAAGGGTGGCAGATGCGCAGATCCGGCCAGACCAGGTATAATGCGCGGTTCCAGTGTGTCGCTGGCCGGGTGGCCAGTCGCGTGTCTCAAACGCTGGTTGATTTTTCCACCCGAAGGATTTTTACCATGGTCGTCATCCGACTTTCCCGCGGCGGTGCCAAGGCCCGTCCGTTCTACAATGTGGTTGTGGCCGACAAACGCGTGCGCCGCGATGGCCGCTTTATCGAGCGCATTGGTTTCTACAACCCCGGCGCCACCGAAAAAGAAGAAGGTCTGCGCATTGCGCAAGACCGCCTGAGCTACTGGAAGAGCGTGGGCGCACAGGTTTCTCCCACCGTAGAGCGCCTGGCCAAGCAACTGGCAGCAAAAACCGAAAAAGCGGCAGCCTGATTCCAGGTTCCCGTCTTTCACGCAAGGCCCGGCTTTTGTCGGGCCTTGTTGTTTCTGACCGCAATCCCTCACAATACCGCCATGTCCGCAGACCCAAACAACGCCCTTGCTGCACTCGACGCCACCACCCTGCCCGACGATGCGGTGGAGGTGGCGCAAATCGGCGAGGCTTGGGGCATCAAAGGCTGGTTCAAGGTATTTGCGCATAGCGCCGATCCGCAAGTGATCTGGACATGCAAACGCTGGTATCTGCAACCGCCCGAGCGCGGCGCGCGCCATTTTTCGGGCACGGTGGTGCTGCCCGTCAGCCAGGTCAAGCCGCATGGCGAAACGCTGGTGGCGTCTTCACGCGCCATTGCCGACCGCACGGCGGCTGAACTGCTGCGCGGTGCACGCGTTTTTGTGCCGCGTTCGTTTTTTCCCAGCCCTGAAGAAGACGAATACTATTGGGTTGATCTGATCGGCTGCGAAGTACACAACCGCGAAGGCGTATTGCTCGGCACCGTGCACGATTTGCTGGCCAGCGGCCCGCAGACCACGTTGGTGCTGAAACGGGCACAGGGCAGCGATACAAATGAAGGCATGATCCCGTTTGTCGATGCCCTTGTAGATACCGTGGACGTGGCACAAAAACGCATCATCGTGGACTGGCAGCCCGAATTCTGGGATTGAATGCCATCATGCGCTTTGACATCATCACCCTGTTCCCCGAACTGTTCGGGCCGATGCTCGAAGTGGGCGTAACACGCCGTGCATTTGCATCGGGCCAAGTGCAGGTCAAACTCTGGCAACTGCGTGATTTTGCCGAAGGCGCCTACCGCCGCGTGGACGACCGCCCTTTTGGCGGCGGCCCCGGCATGGTGATGCAGGCCGAGCCTTTGTGGCGGTGCCTGCAGGCTATCCGGCAGGATCGGGCCGAGCCTGCATCCCAACAAGCACCTGTGGTGCTGTTTTCACCTGCTGGCACACCGATGACGCACGCAGTCGTTCAGGCGTGGGCTGATCCAGAAAAAACCGGCGCTGTTCTGGTGTGTGGCCGCTATGAGGGCATCGACCAGCGCTTCATCGACAGCCATGTGGACACGCAGATCAGCCTTGGGGATTTTGTGCTCTCCGGTGGCGAAATACCGGCCATGGCCTTGTTGGATGCCGTAGCCCGCCTGCAACCCGGCGTGCTGCACGACGCCGACAGCCACGCGCAAGACAGCTTCAACCCTGCGCTGGGTGGCCTGCTCGACTGCCCGCACTACACCCGCCCTGAAGTCTGGCAAGGCCAGGGCGTGCCCAATGTTTTGCTGGGCGGCAACCATGCTGCCATCGCGCAATGGCGGCGTGCGCAGAGCGTGCAGCTTACCTGTGCGCAGCGGCCGGATCTTGTGGAACAGACCCCACAATGCCCGCCAAAAAAGTCACACATTTAATTTATTTGTTACATTCTACAAATAACCATTTCGTGACATAAGCACGGAAACAATACTTCATCGCTTCTGTACCTCTTTCGCAATTTCATCATGACACTACCATTGTGAATTGTGAATTGTGCATTGCGCCAGTTGCTGCAGAGGCAACTTGCGTGCCCCCGAAAGACAGCAACAAAAAACCAGGAGGTGAACGGTCATGACAGCTACAAAGCAATTGGTGTTGACGGATGCAGGCTTGCCCAGCTCCGAACGCGCCCTGTTGCAAACCATCATG